>QIGA01000146.1 GCA_003229915.1 Chloroflexota bacterium | reverse complement strand
CGCTGCGCTCCTAAGAAACTGCCTCCCCGACACTGAGCTGTTTCTTCACCAAGTAACCCCGACATGTCGGGGTGCTGTACTCGCAATGACACCCAAAAGTCCGGCTTTTAAAGCCAATCGCTATTTCGGGGAAGCGCACGGCCACTTGCCTTCGCTGTTAAAGCTGGGTATACTTAGCAAAAGTTGCAAAAAGGGAGAAACTCATGCCACCTTACGCCTTTTTTCAGAAGAAATACGTTCCTCTTTCGGAAGCAAAGATAGGCATCATGACTCACGCCCTTCACTACGGGACAGCGTGCTTCGAAGGGATCCGCGGGAACTGGAATGCCGAGGATGAGCAACTCTACATTTTCCGCTGCCAGGAGCACTACCAAAGGCTGCTCAATAGCTGTAAGTTGCTCAAAATCAACCTGCCCTACTCGATAGACGAACTCTGTCAGTTCACCATCGAGCTTGTCCGGGAATCAGGGTTCCGAGAGGATGTCTATATCCGTCCACTTGCCTACAAGAGTTCGGAGGCCCTTGGTGTCAGGCTGCACGATCTCGAGGACGACTTCCTGATAATTGTGACAACATTCGGTCCTTACTTGGACGTTACGAATGGCATCAAATGTTCCACATCATCCTGGCGAAGAATCGATGACAACATGATACCCCCACGAGGAAAAATCTGTGGCCTTTACGTCAATAACGCATTCGCCAAAACCGAGGCTGTCGAGAATGGCTTCGCCGAGGCGATCATGCTAACCTCCGATGACTATGTGTCCGAAGGTAGTGGGGAGAATATCTTCCTGGTCACTGACCAACAACTGGTTACACCTTCCTGCACTGATAGAATTCTTCTGGGGATCACCAGGGCAACCGTTATACAACTGGCCAAGAACGAGCTTGGCGTAGAAACCCTGGAGCGGCATATTGACCGTAGCGAGCTCTACATGGCGGATGAGTGTTTCTTAACGGGCACAGCCGCTCACATAACGCCAGTTGTCGAGATCGACAACCGCAAGATAGGGCCAGGCACGATAGGAAAGTTAACGAGAGAGTTACAGCAGTTGTACTTCGACATTGAGTGCGGGAAGAACAAGAAATATCTTCACTGGTGCACCCCAGTCTATGCCGGTATACGCATATCCTGACAGATCACCCTGATGATAGTGGCACGTACTTGCAGGCTTTGTTTGTCGTAGTTACTCAGTTATTCCTACACGATTGGGTATTGGCTTCGGGAATTCAATAATGACATCGCAGAGCGCGCCAAACATCGAACTCTCGCTTATAGCGCCCACCTACAACGAAATAGAAAACATAGTTCCTCTGGTAGAGAGAGTACACAAAGCCCTATCGCAATACAGCTATGAACTCGTCATAGTTGATGACAACAGCCCCGACGGGACATCGGAACTGGCAAAGAGTCTTTCCGCAGAATATCCGCTCAAAGTGATCGTGCGCACCAGCGAGCGTGGTCTGGCCTCAGCAGTGGTGGCGGGATTTCGCGAGGCAAAGGGCCAAGTGCTGGGAGTTATAGATGCCGATCTCCAGCATCCGCCGGAGGTGATACCTGCGCTTCTGGAAGCCATAAGAGCGGGAGCAGATGTAGCAATCGGAAGTCGCTACATCTCTGGTGGCGGGATCGAAGGCTGGAGCACCAAGAGAAGGGTTATTTCCGGAGGGGCCAAGGCATTTACGCACATTCTCCTGCCCTCAGCAAGAAAAATTCAGGATCCCCTTTCGGGCCTTTTCCTGTTCAAGCGAGAGGTCGTAGATGGCGTGGTGCTCGCTCCCACAGGATATAAAATCCTGCTTGAGGTTCTAGTAAAAGGAAACGCCAGCCATATATCGGAGGTCCCCTACACCTTCAAAGAGAGAGAAAGGGGTAAAAGCAATCTAACCATCCGCGAGGAGCTGAACTTCCTTAAACACCTCGGCCGTTTGGGGTGGATCGAAGGAGACATAAAGAGATTCATCAAGTTCTGCACGGTCGGAGCAAGCGGCGCGGGGGTCAATCTCGGACTGCTGGCATTCTTTGTTGAAGTCGTCGGCCTCTATGAAACCCTGGCTGTGGTGATCAGTTACGAGATTTCTATCCTGAATAACTTTATATGGAACGAATTGTGGACCTTCAGGGACAAGCGAGCTTCCGCCGGAGGGTCTGTTCTATCTCGGGCCATCAAATTCAACTTGGTCAGCCTCGGTGGCTTCAGCATTAATCTGGCCGTGTTTGCTTTGTTATTCAACCTCTTCGGCGTGTTCTATATAATCTCCGAAGCTGTTGCCATATTATCTGCAATGCTCTGGAACTTCTTCGCCAACCTGAAATGGACATGGAGGGCGAGGCATGAGGAGGCTTTGGCCAATCAAAGCCTCCAGGAGAAATAGCCCATGGCGCTGGATTATTTTGTGCTGGTCTTCCTAGCAGCCGTAGGGGTGTACCAAATAGCATCAATCCCTGCTGGGCTTGAGGGACTATGGTTCTTCAAGCATCAAAAGGTTCAATACCTCTTCGGTGTGCTCGCGGTTATCGGTGCTTTTGTTTGGTTTTACACTGACGAGGAACGTAACATACAGCCCACAGTAGAGGGCGCTCAGCAATTAGTGCTGTTTCTTGGTGCGATCATTGGGGCTTATGTTGCCACTGCCCTCCTGGCATCGATTATCCAGGCAAAACTCAGGTCACGCGGGAGTAAACTCGTGAAAGGGAAACAGCATGACCTGGGAATGGAGACGCTGAAGACCACAACTCTGTTTGGGGGCATTCTCAGCAGCCTGAGGAAGACTAGGGAGGACGAAGACTGATGCCCCCACTTTCCGGCTGGACATTATGGATAACGGGATTCGTGGGGAAAGCGCCTGCTCTCGATCAGGCGATGGGTTTTCTGGCCAACGACTTCTTCGTTCCCGTTGCAATCGGGCTCGTCATGCTTGGCCTCTGGTTAGGCCACCCCGACCCTTTCCGCAGAGAGCAATTCCAGAGGGCCATAATAAACGCCTCTGCCGCCATCGGGATAGCCACCCTGGTTGTGCGGATACTTAACCTGTATGATTTCTGGCCGCGCCCGTTCCTGGTTGCTGATACTGTTATACGGGAGAGCGCAACCTATGCCGCTCAAGTCGTCTTCTATTTGCCCCACGACCCCACCTTCCCCAGCAATGCAGCCGCAATATCGTTCGCTGCCGCTACCGGGATATGGCTGGGCAATCGCAAAGCAGGAACGGTTCTCTATATCCTGGCATTCCTCTGGGTCTTCGCGCGATTCTATGCTGGAATACACTTCGCTATTGACCTCGCTGGTGGCGCCATGATCGGTGTTGTTACGAGCGTTATGATCTCCAAAGTCTTCATGCCGAGGACCGAGCCGATTCCGACACTGGCTTTGAAAGTGGCAAGGTTCTTATACATCGCCTGAAGCTGATTATACCTCGGCAACTCCCTGACCGCCTCGTTTGGAGACAGAGACTAACTCCCGATACTTGCTTTGGCAAGCATCTTGACTGTCCTGGAGACCACATACGTTGCAACCTCCGGTATTGCAATTGGGGGTTTCTTTCCCCATCTTTGTGCGCTCGTACTCCCTCTTAAGAAATCCCAGGGATATCCCGGTATCTATATGAGCCCAGGGAAATACCTCATCCACAGATCGTTCCCGACAAGCGTAGAAATAAGGATCGAGCCCGCATTCCTCAAAGGCGCTTTGCCATTTCGCATAGCTGAAATGCTCGCTCCAGGCATCGAACCTGCCACCCAGTTGCCACGCGCGTTGAATCACTTTGCCCAGACGCCGGTCGCCACGCGACAACACCCCTTCAAGCATGCTCACTTCAGGTGATTGCCACGACAGGTGCACTCCAGCTTTTCTCAACCCAGCTCTGAGTACCTGCTGTTTTGCAGCCAGCTCTTCCGGGAAAGCCTGAGCCACCCACTGAAAGGGGGTATGAGGCTTGGGGACAAAGGTAGATGCATTGACTCTTACATTGATGTTACCCTTGCCGATACCCCTGATTCTGCGCACCAGGTGGACTATGTCCTCTATATCACTCCCGGTCTCGGTGGGTAGACCCATCATAAAGTAAAGCTTTATGTTCTTCCAACCTCGTTCCCAGGCAGTCTCAATCGTTTCCAGTATTACCTCATCGGAGATATCCTTATTGATCGCACGACGCAGGCGCTCCGACCCAGCCTCAGGAGCGAAGGTGAAACCCGGCTTTTTCCCATCCCCGAATGAGTCAGCAAGCGCTACCGAGAAGGTATCAAGCCGCAGGCTTGGCATGGACAGGACCAGGTTCTCCCCCCTGTACTTTCGCGAGAGCTCATTGACCAGATTGGCGATATCTGGATAATCGCTAGTACTCAGCGAAAGCAGGGAAATCTCGTCATATCCGCAGTTTCTAATCAACTCGTCCACTGCTTTGGTCACTTCAGCCTGAGTTCTTACCCTCACCGGGCGATAGATCATGCCTGCCTGGCAGAAGCGGCATCCCTGGTGACACCCGCGCTGAATCTCGACAGCGGCCCGGTCGTGGACGATTTGCATGTAGGGCACTATGGGGCGCGTCAGGGGTGGGGGCAGCTTATCCACAATACGCCTCTCTATGACACGCTTCGCCTCCGAAACGGTAGGTTTTATTGAAGCCACGGTTCCATCAGGGTGATAGTCAACCTGGTAGAATCCGGGTACGTAGATGCCCGGTATTCGGGCAGCTTCGCGCAGTAGCTCCTGTTTTCGCCTTGTTCCTCCTCTCTTCCACCTTCGAAACACATCCAAAAGCTCCAAAACAACCTCTTCGCCCTCACCAACTACGAGCAAGTCAATGAATTCTGCAATCGGTTCGGGATTAAGGGCACAGCCCCCGCCAGCAATGACCAGTGGCAACGAATCGCCTCTTTCGTCAGCCAGAATAGGCATCCCTGCCAGGTCAAGGAGATTGAGCACATTGCTGTAGGTTAGCTCATAGCCCAGCGAGAGGCCAAAGATATCGAAATCTTTAACGGGGCGTTTCGATTCGAGGCTGAACAGAGGGATGCCCTTGTTACGCATCTCAGCTTCCATATCTACCCAGGGCGCAAAGACTCGCTCCGCAAGTATATCGGCCTGCTGGTTCAGCAAGTCGTAAATGATTGCCAGCCCCAAATTAGACATGCCTATCTCGTAGAGGTCAGGATAGGAGATAACGACCTTTAGCTCAGTTGACTCCCAGTCCTTCACCACGCTGTTCCATTCCCCACCTGTATAGCGTGCGGGTTTGGTCACTCGAGAGAGAATTCTATAGAGGTTTTCCATTCTCAGCCTCAATCACTCATTATAGCTTCACTGTCTTACAGGCGCAAATTGGGTACAGCATGGTCTTGACTTCGCTCTTAACAGGTCTTAGTCTAAAAGCCGCAATGAGTTACCATGAACTGCATAAGCCCCTTGAGCAATTGTCAGACGAGCCCCTTATAGGTGAAGTAAATGAAGGCCAGTCTGTAGAGCCTCAGTTGGGCACCTTGGGCAGGAAACGCTTAAAGCACATGCTGCTGCTGGTGCTCGGCGCTCTGGTTATGATACTGGTGGGTATACTCATCCAGAAGCCTACGAACCCCGAGGAGTACCTTATCACCGCAGGCTATAGCGGCGTATTCCTTATGGCGGTTATTGGCAGCGCCTCCCCAATCTGGCCCCTCCCGGGATCGTGGGCGGTCTTTATCGCTGCTGGGCTGGGGCTGAATCCCTTGCTGCTGGGCCTGGCAGCAGGCATTGGGGAGCCCATTGGTGAGCTTTCTGGATATACGGCGGGGTACGGCGGGCAGATCGCGATCAACAAATGGAAGCGATATGCTCAGATAGAGAATTGGATGAGGAGACATGGCGGTATCACCATTTTCCTTGTCTCAGCGATACCGAACTTCTTCATAAAGCTAGCCACTATCGCCGCTGGCGCCCTCCGCTATCCGCTGTGGAGGTTCTTCTTATTCTGCTGGGGGGGCAAGACGATTAAATCCCTGGCTTTCGCCTTTGCCGGCGCCGGCCTTTTCGACGGAATCAAGGCGCTGATCGAGCGCATCTTTTAGTCACACCATCGAACACCGGCACGCATTTGCCCCTGAAACGCTGTTGCGGTAAAATCACCTCATCATTTCCCTTACGAGGATGGTCATATGGAAACACTGCTCGTTGCACTGGTTGTGATTCTGCTGGTACTGTTGATATTCGTCCTGGT
>QIGA01000116.1 GCA_003229915.1 Chloroflexota bacterium | reverse complement strand
CCAGTATCTTTTTGGTGGCTGGCCCGCTCAGATACCCATGCAACTCATCTGTCCTGGCCAGCAGGGCAATGTCTGACGGTGTATACTTCTGGGAGAACCGGTGCCTTCTGTATTGCGCCTTCCTCAAGCACCCCCTTCTGTTGTATTCCCCGATCAGCCTTGATACCTGGGCCCGGGAATACCCGGCAACCTTCTCTATGTATGCTCTTATCACTCCCTTCTCGGCTCTCTTCAGCCTGTAGTATTGGAACCTTCTCAGCACTCCCTCTACACAACGGTATCTCTCCTCAACAGATACCCCTTCAAACTTCACCCCCTCACTCCCAGACAGAAACTCTTTGACCTGTTCTATTGTTTGCAGCATATCATCGTTCATCATCAATAGCATGCCCCAATCATAAACGGGTGCCTTACCTATTCAGGCTCATCTTCTGTTGGAAATCGATATCCCCTCCAGGCTCATCTTGTATTGGAAGAGACTTCAACTTGTATTGAAATTGTAAGTTGGCTATAATTAGAGGTTGCAAAAAAGCGAGGTTGGATGGTGGTAAATCGTGGCTAAGAAGAGCGACTATTATGAGGCCCTCGGTGTCGACAGGGACGCCTCCGCGGCGGATATCAAGAAGGCGTTCAGGAAATTAGCGTTTAAGCACCATCCTGATCATAACAAGGATCACGGGGCTGAAGAGAAGTTCAAAGAGATCAGTGAGGCGTATGAGGTTCTCAGCGATCCCGACAAGCGCGCTGCTTACGACAGGTTCGGCCAGGCTGGAGCCCAGGGATTCGGCGGCCGAGGATTCGAAGGCTTTGACTTTGGGGGATTCGGTGATATCTTTGATGCCTTCTTCGGTGGCACCAGTACAGCCAGGCGTGCCGGGCCGCATCAAGGAGGTGATCTTCGTTACAGTATGACTATTTCCTTTGAAGACGCTGTTTTCGGTTGCGAGAGAGAGGCCGAGATAGTGCGTACTGAGCGGTGCTCAGTCTGTGGTGGCACGAAAAGCGAGCGCGGTAGTCAACCTGAACGGTGTCCTGCCTGCAACGGTACTGGTGAAGTGCGCCGGGCTCAGCGCAGCATATTTGGCCAGTTCGTAAATGTAACTGCGTGCAGCCAATGTCATGGCGAGGGCAGGATCATAACCAGGCCCTGTCCGCACTGTAGAGGCCAGGGCAGGGAGCGCGTCATACGCAAGATATCTATTAAGGTCCCTGCTGGCGTTGATGGCGGCACTCAGATTCGGCTGAGTGGTGAAGGCGATGCTGGCAGGAGCGGAGGCTCTCCGGGCAATCTTTATATTACCCTTTCAGTGCAGAAGCACAAGCTCTTCAAACGAGACGGAAACGACATCTTCTACGAGCTACCGATAAACTTCGCTCAGGCAGCTCTGGGGGATGAGGTCGGGATTCCAACCCTGGATGGCGACTCCACTCTCAAGATACCGGCGGCGTGCCAAACCGGCAGGATTTTCCGCCTCAAGGAAAAAGGTGTCCCCCATCTCCGAGGGCATGGGCGGGGTGATCAACTGGTGAGGGTTCATGTGGTCACGCCTCAGTCTCTGGATACCAAGCAGAAGAAGCTATTCAAAGAGCTTGCAGGGACTCTGGATGAGGCTAAGATTCCTCAGGATAACAAGAGTTTCTTCGATAAGGTCAAGGACACCTTCGGCGGCGTGCCCTGAAGGTATGGACCGCGTTGGTTCTCCGCAGTGCGTATCGTTCCCTGTCACACCCCTGAACTGAGAAGGGCCTGGGGTCTAAAGTTATGCACCGACTTTTCCTTTCCGAGGATTGCATAGCCGAGAACACAGTCGCTATCACGGGGAGCCTGATTCATCGGCTGCGTAATGTGCTGCGCCTGGGGGCAGGTGACCACATAGTTGTCCTCGATAACAGTGGATGGGAGTATGAGGTAGAGCTCAGAACGACAGGTCGCAACAGGCTCGAAGGGGTAGTCACAAACAAGGCTCTGGCCGCTGGTGAGCCTCGAACCAGGATCACGCTGTATCAGGCGTTGCTCAAGGGAAGCAGTTTCGAAATGGTGCTCCAGAAGTGTACAGAGATCGGTGTGATGAGCTTCGTTCCTATGGTCTGTGAACGGTGTGTGGCAGGTGAGCCCACCAGTAACCGTCTCAGCCGTTGGGGAAACATTATAGTCGAGGCGGCACAGCAATCGAGGCGGGGAAAGCTGCCCGTTTTACATAGCTTAGTCCAGTTCAAGGAGGCCTGCGAGATAGGGGCAGGGGCATCCATTTTGCCCTGGGAGGGTGAGGGGGTGAGGGGTGTCGGCGATGTCCTGAGGAGCCTGCCGAGAGCCGAGGACGCTCCTGAAATCAGCATTTTCGTCGGGCCTGAAGGCGGATTTTCTGTTGGTGAGGTACAGTACGCTCAAAGTTGGGGAATCACGCCCGTGAGTTTGGGCAAACGCATATTGAGGGCGGAGACCGCTGGATTGGTTGCGGCAACTGTCACACTTTACGAATTTGGCGAGCTCGACGGCAGCGCTTAGGGACAGGCTACACGGCGGTTTCGCATAGCATAACTCGCCTTCGATAGCACGGTCGCGTGATGTGAAAGCTCATCCCCCTCTCGAATCCTCAACCATACCATCTCTTTTCGGGGAAATGGGTTGTCATCTGAAAATAACGGACAGGTTACTGGGCAGGTAACGCACTGGAAGCATTGCTTCAGCGAATCCCCACCCAGGCCAATCACTTCTTTAACAAATCTACTATCCGGTCTGACAAGGTACCGTTTGTCCATGCTGCCTGCGCTAGATCGCTGCCAGGACCAACTCCGAAATATCCTTTATTTCAATAACCCCTTCTTTGTCCATGGATAGAAGGCTATCGTCGAACATGAGCATGCAATACGGGCAGGCAACGGCCAGGATATCTGCCCCTGAATCAATAGCCTGCTGCAGCTTTAATTCGGAGAACCTCTCCCCCTTTGGGGTCTCCATCCAAACCCTCCCCCCACCACCGCCACAGCAGAGGGCATTCTGCCTCGAATCCGGGAATTCAAGCAACTCCAGGCCCGGGATGGCTTCAAGTACATGGCGCGGTTCATCATATATTTCATTGTGACGCCCTAAATAACAGGGGTCATGATAGATGACTTTCTTTTTGACTGCGCGGGGTAATGTCAATTTCCCCTCATCGATGAGTTGGGCTGCCAACTGTGTGAAGTGGATGACCTCGAATCCAGCGCCAAGCTCCGGATATTCGTTCTTGAAGGTGTGGTAGCAGTGAGGGGAGCTCACCACCACTTTCTTGACCTTGGTTTCAGCAAAAGTCTGAATATTGCCTTCCGCTAGACTCTGAAATACCGTCTCGCTACCGGCCCTGCGAACGCTCTCGCCACAGCAGCGTTCTCTTGTCCCCAAGACCCCAAAATCGATCCCAGCTTTTTTAAGGACCTCCACTGTGGATTGAGCGATTCTCCTGACTTTGCTGTCATACGCCGGGACGCAACAGGAGAAATAGAGCAATTCGGTCTCCGGTGTGAACGGCTTCACGCCCGCATCTTCAGCCCAGACTCCCCGCTTTTCCTCCGGCTCGCCCTGAGGGTTGCCCACGGTGGCGATGTTCTTGATGCTGAGGCGAAGAGAGTCGGGAACCTTGGCCGCCCCCATCTCAGACACGACCTTGCGCAATGCCCTGATGACATCGATGTTCGCTACCCCTCGCGGGCAACGCGCAACGCAAGCACCGCAGGTGACGCAGGTCCAGATATCTTCATCCCCAAAATCGATCACGCCCAACTGCACCCGATGCATCATTCGGCGATTGCTGAAACTCCTCACCAGATTCCAGGGGCAAGTCGCAGTGCAGGCACCGCACTGGTAGCAAATCTTAAGCGTGTCGCCACCCAACTCCAGCAGAAGGTCTACGGTTTCCTTATCGGGAGTCGTAGTGCTCATATCAGATTTCCTTCACCTATTGTGCAGTCAATAGCGCGCGATTTAATGGGTCTGGTGTCTCTCAGGCAAAGATTTTGCGCTCGGTCGACTAGAAGTCCTTGTATGGGTTAGGGCCGATTCTATTTATCGTCTCTAAGAACTCATCGAAGATTTGAGGCAACCGCTTGTACTCTGATATTGAGAGCTGCTCTACCCTAATCCTCTCGGATTCGAGCACAAGTCTCTGCAATGTCTCTTGAACCCTCTCCATCCTGGTATTTGCCAGCTCGCTCCCTTTCATAAAGTGGCACTGGTAGTCCTCGCCATACTTGCATCCTATCATCAGAATCCCATCGATGCCCTTGGAAAGGGCATCGGCGATCCAGACAATATTCACCGAACCAAGACATCTCAACGGGATCACCCTTACGTACGGGTTATAGCTGAGACGATTGATACCTGCCATATCTAGAGCGGGATAGGCATCGTTCTCGCAGAGGAAGGCGATCACCCTTGGCTTCTCCTCATCCTCCTCAGGGACCTTCACTGCCTTTATCATCGACCCGATGATGTCGACCGAATAGTCGCTAAAGGAGATGATCCTTTCCGGGCATGAGCCCATGCAGATGGCACACCTGCGACATCGGGTGGGGTTGGGCAGAGGGTTGAATTTCTCGTCCTCATTGTACATGCCAAAGGGACATTCCTCGGTACATCGCTTGCACTGCGTGCACCTTTGCATGAAAAGGTCTGGATAACCCTGGTCCCATGCTCGTGGGTGTACCGCGCTCCCTCTGGCGGCCTGTTCAATACATTGAATCGCCTTGAGGGCTGCTCCGGTAGCATCATCAATTGCCGCCGCACTGTCCTCGGGCTGCCTAACGCAACCGGCGGCGTAGATACCTGTCCTCCGGGTTTCATAAGGAAAACAGATGAAGTGAGAATCGGGGAACCCGTACTTTAAGGTAGGGAGCTCAGGCCCCTGTCGATATTGAAGACGCAACGCGGAGGCTGCGTAACGACCCGAATCCGGGGCCATCTCATCAGCTTCACCTTCGGCCGCCGCCGCATCTGCTTGCGGTTCCACTTCGGGCATAGAGCTTGAAACCATCCCCGCTGCGAGAACAACCATGTCCACATTCACCGCAATAGCCTCACCCAGCAACGTATCGTAGACCTCCACGGTCAGCTTCTCGCCATCCTCTGAAATACCCTGTACATCCCCTTTGGCCAGGAAGACCCCGGGCTCCTCCTGCACTCTCTTGTAGAACTCCTCATATTGGGCAGGCGTTCGCATATCCTTATAGAATATATAGGCCTCGGATTCAGGACTCTGCTGGATCACGTAAAGCGCCTGCTTCAGGGATGTCATGCAGCAAATGGAGGAGCAATAGGGCAAGTGGCCAGGGTCCCTCTGTCCGGCGCACTGGATGAAAGCCACACTCCGAACCTCCTTACCATCCGAAGGACGCATGATCTTGCCCTTCTGTGCCAGTTCCTCCATCTCAAGGTTTGTGATCACGTCGGAATACTTGCCGTAGCCCAGATAATCCAGTTTGTTGGCATCGTAGGGTCTAAATCCGGTTGCTTGAACGATGGAGCCAATCCTGAAGCTGGGTTGAGAGCCATTTTGCTTCAGGAAAACGTCGAACATCCCCGGGGCGCCTTCAATCTTCTCGATCTCGGTCCCGGTGAAGACTTTGATTCTCGGGTTTTCTGCCACCGCTTTGATCTTGGCATCGATGCCGGTATCTTCCAGCTCCCGGTAAGGCGGCTGCTTGGGATACTGTTTGTACAGTTTAGCCATCCAGCCACCAAGAGCGGACTCCTTTTCCACCAGGCAAACCTCATATCCCGCCTCGGCTGCCTCAAGGGCAGCGGTCATACCGGATATCCCACCCCCGACCACCAATATAGTCTTATCAATTGTCTCTGAGAAGGGTTCCGGGACCGAAGCTTTCTCAGCTCTAGCGAGACCCATCCGCAGGTAGTCTTCAGCCAGCATCTGGGTATCTTCATCTTGGGGTGGATGGGTCCAGATAACGTGCTCTCTAACATTCACCCGCTCCAGATATATGGAGGGGTCATAGGAAAAGACATCATATTTGACCCGGGGTGAACAGGCAGCTACAACTACGGTGTTGACGCCCTTCTCTATGTCCTGTGCTATCAGTTTGGCTCCTTCTTCACCACATAGAAACGAATGAGTTTTGCATATCTTCGCCTTGTATTCCCTTGTGGCCACCTCGCATAGCTTGTCTACATCAAGGCTATCTCCAATTCCACAACCACTGCAGACATAGAAACCGAGCTTCTTATCCA
>QIGA01000280.1 GCA_003229915.1 Chloroflexota bacterium | reverse complement strand
AAGTTTTTCAGCATAGTCACACAGATCGCTGTAGTGGGCCTCTAGGAGGGTGGCCGAGAACTTTAGAAAACAGGGGTAGCCTAGAGCAGATGCTCCAACCTCCCCATAATTCTCAGACAGACTCCGAGCTTTCCACTGCCTTTGCCTTACTTTCTGCCAGTTTCTTGGCGGTCTTTGTCTCGAGCTTGGGCTCTTCCTCTTCCTCTAACTCTTCCAGCAGGCCTGATTTTCCTCGACGGAATTCCCGGATCCCCTTACCGAGCGCTCCTCCGACCTGCGGCAGCTTCCCCACGCCGAAAACTATGAGGATTACCGCCAGTATTATGAGGGCCTCCGGCCATCCAAATGAACGAAACATGCTGACCTCCTCCTGGTTGTTTACTGATTTAGCTGCCCTTAGTCCAAAGCATCGTGCAGTATTGGCTACGAATTGACAAAGTGGGAAGCGGCCTCCCACGCTTCCTTGTTGATGAGCTTCTCTTCAATGAGATCGGCCAGCCCCGCTGCGTCGTCTGGGGAGTACTGAGGGGTTTTGAGACGTAGGGGCTCATCGGTGGCTATTGCCAAAAGCTCCTCCTCAGCGCACAGCAAGCCTTCGGCCAACTCCCTTCGGTGGACTTCGATCTTGGGGGCTTCGCTTCTCTTGAAGCCTTCGGCGAGGACAATGTCAAAGTCGGGGCCGATAAGCCGTGAGAGCGTGGATAGGGGAGAATCATCATCCACCCGCTTGATCAGGGCGAGCTTTTGGGGCGAGCTGATGACGACGGCGTCGCTGCCCGCCTGGGCGTGCCGCCAGGAGTCTTTGCCTGGCTTGTCGACATCGAATCCATGGACATCGTGCTTGATAGTGGCTACCCGATAGCCACGCCGCTTAAGCTCTGCCACCAACCTCTCCATAACATATGTCTTGCCTGCTCCGCTCCTTCCTACGACACACACTATAGGAACAGTCTTTTGCTCCTCCGCCTGTTTGTTTAATTGCGTCTCCTCGTTCCAATCCAGCATCTGCACCACGACATTGTCCCCGATCCCGACGGAGGGCACATCCTCGGGAACAATCATGAGGCCGTTGGCAAGCGTCATGGAGGTTAGGATCCCAGAGCCTTGAGGTCCCACGAGGCGGGCGGAGTATTCACCGCCTTGCCTGCTCACGCTTACCCTGGTGAAGGTACGGCGTCCATCCGTGTTTCTGACATAACTTTGAGACTTGGCCTGAATGGTGGGCTTGTCGAGATTCTTTTTCCCCATCATCTTGAAAATGGCCGGGCGGGCGAATTGCTCGAAGGTGACCATTGAGCTTACAGGGTTTCCTGGGAGACCCAGGTGGGGAACAACCTTTTCACCCACTCGCAGTACTCCGAAGGCCAGAGGCTTGCCCGGCTTCATGCGTACTGTCCAGAATGTCACCTCTCCATGATTAGCTAGGACATCCTTGACCACGTCGTAATCGCCTACAGATACCCCTCCTGAGGTGATGAGCAGGTCAGCGTCTCGGGCTTCCTGCAGCTTCTCCTCCAGCGATTGGATATTATCACGGGCGATACCCAGTATCCTGGGGATGCCACCGTAGCGAGCGACCTGAGCGGCGAGGCTGTAGGAATTGCTGCTGTAGATCTTGCCCGGTGTCAGGGGCTTGTCGACATCGATAAGCTCATCGCCCGTTGACAGGATTGCTACCACAGGACGGCGGAAAACGGGAATTACGTTGCGCCCGAGGGAGGCGAGTACGCCTATCTCCTGGGGACGAATCAATGCACCTCTTCTCAGGGCGAGACTTCCACGGGGGATATCTCCTCCCGCTCGTCTTATGTTCAACCCTTTTTCCGCCTGGCGCATGACCCCGATCTCGGTCAATGGCTGGCCTGGCGACTTACGCTCCATCTCATCTGTATTCTCGAACTGAACGACGGCATCGGCTCCTCCAGGAATAGGAGCACCGGTCATGATGCGGATAGCAGTGCCGGGCACCACTTTTTCCGTTGCCAGGTATCCTGCGGCCACCTCGCCGATAACGCGAAGGATGATGGGTGAGGAAGGTGTAGCGCCCACGGTGCCCTGGGCCTGGACTGCAAAGCCATCCATAGCTGAATTGTCCAGTGGAGGGACATCTGTAGTGGAATAGACATCCCCGGCCAGAACCTGCCCCAGGCTTTCCAGAAGGGGCTGCCCCTCGGTTTCGAGGACATCGAAATGGCCCAGGACTTTCTCCAGAGCCTCTTCAACAGTAATCATGTGGCAGCCTCCATCCTGCTGGCCTCCAGCATAGTTTCCTGTGGTGTTCCCTGCGATGCTAGCGTCCGGGCTCTCTCCAGATCGACCTGAGTATTGATATTGAAAAAGCTTAAAAATTCGGGGTCGAACCTACCTATTTCTTTCCTCTCCACATACCGTGTGCTCACTGAATCGGGGAAATCGGCGGCCCTGAGATTCCCCTTTCGTAGCTGCCTTTCCATTGGGAGCAGGCAGTCCCTGGTGTAAACCGCATGCAGCGGTTCTCTATGGTCACCCATCCGGGGCATAACGACATCGAAACCGGGTGATACCCTGACCATGTAGCGAAGCAAGCTGATGTTGAGAAAGGGCATGTCACAAGCTACTGCCAGATTGTGAAAGCTGCTTGAGTACGCCAGACCGGTATAGATGCCTCCCAGAGCGCCCTTTCCGGGGTAAAGGTCCACCACCGTTTTGGCTTTAGCGCACGAGGGGAAGGATGAATTCGATTGGCTCTGTGAGACCACGATCAGGATTTCATCGCTGAGCGAACTGAGGCGACTGACCACGATCGCGATCAAGCTTTCCCTGCCAACCAGCTCCCGAGACTTCTCTCGACCCAGGCGGGAACTGCGGCCCCCAGCGAGGACAATAGATGTCATGGCGAATTCCCCTGGCAGTATTCCAATTAAGCCTCTCTCGCTAGTTTGATTCACTTGTGCTGGACCTCAATGGGACTTTTTCTTTGGCATAGAGGGGTTCTGATACCTGGCTTGGATAGCTTCTACGTCGATGCTGGAGGAAGCTCAATAGGTGGTACAAGAGAATGCCAGCGCCGAAGCCAAACGCTAGGTTGCCCAGGGCAATGGTGACAACAGCAACTGTTCCGACTACTGCCAGTTGGCTTTTGGCCTTCATGTCGCGAACCAGGAGGGCGTGGTAGATCCCGACTATGGCCAGCATAACCCCAAGCACGGCAAGTGGGATCAACGATATGAAGGACAAAGCAGTGTAGCCCAGAAATAGGCCGAGTGCCAGAAATATGCCCCCGATCATCAGGTTAGCTCCTCCCGTCCTGGCTCCCAGCTTGTAGTGGGCAGTAAGGCCACCCGAGCCGTGGCACACCGGCATGGCGCCAAGCAAGCCAGCAGTGATATCAGCCAGACCCGTGGTGGCTGTGAGCGCCCTGGGGCTCACCCGTCGTGCCTTGTCCTTAAAGTAAGTCTTAGCGGTGTCCCTGATGCCGACTACCGCATTGCCCAGGGTCAGTGGCAGTTGGGGAATGACCAAAACGGTGAAGGCAATCCAGAAATCGGCGGCGCTTGGCAGCGCCATGCTGGGGAGACTAAGGCTCCATTTGCCGATCCCTGGGATGGGGCCGAACACAACGCCGGCTCCCAGCCCAAAGGTGAGCAGAGCCAATGAGGGAGGAAAGCGTTGACTGCGTCTGAACAAGACGAACTTGAAAAGAACAAATATCACCACTCCAATGATGGCAAGAGGCACCCCTATGGGAACCTGGCCCAAGTCCAGGGAACTAGGACCACCACTGATGAAGACCTTGTCGCCGAAGGCGAGGTCAATCCCCCTTCTAAGTAATATCAGCCCAATGCTGAGCTGGATGCCTCTGACAACCGCCTTGGGAAACAATTTGACCACAACGGCAATGAGATTGGTCACAGATAGGATCAGCAAGATTACGCCCATGAGCAGGCCCGCGGCACCAATAACGCTGGCCGAAAGGCCGAGCGAGATTGAGATAGCAGATACCGCCTTCAGCGGTTGAACGGGCATCGGGATGCGATAGTACAGGCCGGACACGATGTAGAACAGCCCAACCAGAATCAGGACTAATGTCGCATCCAGCCCATTGATCAGGATCAGCGCCGCCATCAGTGGCAGCAGCGTGCCCAGATCACCTAATGCCCCGCCTAGCTCTTGAAGGTTAAACCTGAAGGAATTGAGTCGCATCAGATATTGCTCTGTTCTTCTAGCTGATGGCGCCGTTATGGGAAACACACACTACCTGTGGTGAGATAATGCGGCGCCGACCTCCTGATCTGGGCCACCTTGGCCCACCGTGTGCCAGGTTCATAGAAGGACAATAGCTTTACACTCAGAACAGCAAAGGCAATATCAAGATACAGGCGCTTTGCAGATAAGATTCGTGTTCATAGCTCTGTCAGGCCCTCGATAATCATTTGGTCGCAACAAATCCAACCCTCTGTCACATCAGCCAGGCCGTCATAGAAGCCAGTGGTATCTGACATCCTGATATTTTCGCAGAATGCCGGCGCCCATCTCGCCAGGTGTTCGCTCAAAAAGGCATCCTCTTCCTTAAGCAAGTCCTGCCCCCCCCCTTCAGTCTGCCACGCCAGGGCTTCTCTTTCACAAAGGAAACGCATGAAGTCCAGTTCCAAGGCGATGTGGTCGGGTGGTTCGTTGTTTTGTCCTTTTAGCCGGAAACGGCGATACCTCTGTATCACTCGCTCCGTCGACGCACCATAAACAAGCCCCTCATCCAGGTATACAGATTCGTAGGGTGGAGGTGGGGAGTGGAAGCGATTCAATCCCCGGAAAAGCCAGGTGAATTCTGCAACCAGGGCAGTGAGGAGCTCTTCTGATGGTTGAGAGCCACACCTTTCAAGCCAAATCCAGATCTTTCTCAGCCCGCGCTTCATTATCTCAGGAAGGGCTCCTTGGGGAAGCTCCGTTTCCAGGGTACCCCAGGGGCGAAGCAACTCCACTAGGTGCTCGTCTGCCGGCCTGGCATAGGTTATACTTAAGGTCCTGTATATCCGGGCTCGGCTCCCTGCCAGCTCTGAGCGACCCTGTAGGGTCGCCACTGGCGGTACTTTGCCTTCCCTTGTTCTTACCATATGCACCTCAAATCGGGCAACTTTAGTCCCGCTTATCTGGGAAAAGCTCGTAAACCACCGGGGCGATAAAGGTCAATATTACCCCTATCAAAAAGAAACCCGCAGCGAAGGGAACGCGAGGGTTGCTGGCGGACTCGTCGATAGGGAGGCCCAGGGGGGAGGCCAGGAAAACAAAGCTCACTGCCGCCAGGGCTATACCCACAAACAGAGTCAGGAAAAACATTAGACTACGCATAGTTAACCTCCCTGGGAGCCTTCCTCAACTTCCATGATAGGGAAGACCTTCATAAAGAGAATGTAGAGCAGGATGCCTAGACCCATGAGTCCCAGGATGATGCTATATTCCACCCATGTGGGGGAGTAAGTGCCCGTTTCGTAAGGCAAGATAGTGCCGTGGGTCTGGGAAGTCACGACGATGAGGTAGCGCTTGCCAATGGCGGCTAGGTTCACCAGCACGCCGGCTAAGACGATAAGGGACAGGACGTAGCGGCGGGTCATAAACTGCGCGAAGAGGCTGATGAAAGAGACGGCCAGCAGCCCCACCGAGAGCCAGAATAGCCAGGCGTACTCTCCAGTGAGCAGGGCGCTGGCCACACTCCTCTCGTGATGATGAGCGGCGTAGGTGGTGGTAAGAAATTCTACCACCAGGAAATACAGATAGACGGCCGTCAGAATCCAGAGGAAGTTCCCCAACCAGCGGAACACCTCCATGTTGAGCTGCGCCTTGAGCCCCAGCGCCTGCCTTACCAGGGCAGCGATGATGATGAGGAGCCCGACCCCGGAGACACCGGCCAGGATCACAAAGCCCGGGGCCTGGAGGGCACTGAACCATCCAGGCCGCCCCACCTGGATGCCGAAGACAAAGCCCAGGGTGGAGTGCGCGATGACCAGGAGGGGCAGGATAGCCAGCGCCAGCCACCACGAGGTACGACTATGCCGTTCTCTCTCCTCAGGGGTATCCCGATACCCGGCTGCCCACAGCCGATAGAACCATTGCAGCCTGCCCGGCTTCTGGGCGCAGAGCGCGGCATCCTTCCTGCCAGCTAGATAGAGGTAAACCAGGCTGGCAAAGAAGTATCCACCGCGATGACTAGAGTAAAGGTGCCGAAGAAGGGGGACATGGTCCGGGCGTAGAGAAAGAGGTTGACAATACCCCGGCCGGGCTGGCCCAGGTCCACCAGGATGACGATGGCAGCCAGGATAAGAGCGATGACGGTAAGAAGTTCCGCTATTCTGGATACCGGCCTGAGCTGCTCCAGGTTCAGAAGTCGAATCAAGGCGGCGACCGTTATACCGGCAAAGCTGACGCCCACGAAATACACATCAAAACCGATGTAGACGCCCCAGGCGGCTCCCACGCCAGTGCCTATGTCCCGCATCCCCGTTACCACCAGCCCCTGCGTGAACT
>QIGA01000248.1 GCA_003229915.1 Chloroflexota bacterium | reverse complement strand
GGTGACCAAGACCATAGACGTCCCTGCTATCACTGCTGCGTTTAACGCCGGCATCCGAAACTTCGGTGAGAACCGGGTGCCAGAGGCCAAACCCAAGGTCGAACAACTTCAGAGTCTGAGGGCTCACCTGACCTGGCATATGGTGGGACACCTCCAAACCAACAAGGCCAAGACAGCGGTGGATATTTTTGATATAATTCATAGCGTTGATTCGCTCAAGCTAGCGGAAACTCTGAGCAGGCACAGCCGCAAGAAGCTGCCCGTTTTCATCGAGGTCAACGTTTCCGGCGAGCCAAGCAAAAGCGGCTTCCCGCCGCCCGAAGTCGATGAGGCAGTAGGGCGTATCGGGAAGTTGCCCAGCATCGAGATCGAGGGGCTGATGACAATCGCCCCCTGGGTGAGCGATGCCGAAGAAGTCCGTCCCGTTTTCCGCCAGTTGCGGCAGATGCGGGATGCCTTGGGGCTGAGGCATCTCTCAATGGGAATGACCGACGACTTCGAGGTGGCCATTGAGGAGGGAGCGACGCTGGTGAGGATAGGGCGAGCGGTTTTCGGTGAGAGAAGAGCGGCCTGAGGAGCAGAAGATGAAGATCGCTTTTATCGGATCTGGGAATATGGGCGAGGCCATGATCTCTGCCCTTCTCAAAAAAGGGGGGATCAGCAACGACATGATTTTCGCCTGTGATGTCGATCAAGCCCGCCTTACCCACATAGGGGAGAAGTACAAGGTCAGTTGCGCCCTGGATATCAGCAGAGCGATCGTTGATCGCGAAGTCGTCGTTCTCTCGATCAAGCCCCAGGCACTAGCTGATGTGATGAAGGATCTGAAGAGCAAGCTGCAGGAAGGACAACTGGTGCTCTCCATAGTCGCCGGCGCAAAACTTGATACCCTCGTCAAGGGACTGGGACACAGCTCAGTCGTGCGCGTGATGCCCAATACCCCGGCCCAGGTTGGAGAGGGCATGAGTGTGTGGACCGCCACCAGCGCAGTGAGCCAGAAGCAAAAGAACACGGCGCGAACTATCCTGCAGGCGATGGGCAAAGAGATTTACTTCCCCGACGAGAAGCATATCGACATGGCGACGGCGATAAGCGGCAGCGGACCAGCCTATATATTCCTCATTATGGAGGCGCTCATCGATGCTGCGGTGCACATCGGACTGCCCCGGGATATGGCAGAGGAGCTGGTTGCGCAGACTGTGCTGGGTTCCGCGCACTTAGCCAGGGAGACCGGCAAACACCCGGCGGAGCTGAAGAATTCGGTTACCTCGCCTGGGGGGACTACCGCTGAGGGCCTGCTTTGCCTGGAGGAGGGGGGAGTGCGAGCCATCATGGCCCAAGCGGTCATAGCAGCTTACGCGAAAGCGAAGCTTTTGGGAGGTAAGAGTAGCAAATGACAAGCGCTGCCTATTTTGTCTGGCTCATTTTCCAGATACTCACCTTTGCCGTCTTCTTCAGGATCATCCTGTCCTGGTTTATGATGAGTCCCTCAAGCATGAGCGGCTTTCTCGGGAGCATTTACAAGGTACTTTTTCAGATAACCGAACCAATTCTGGGGCCAATACGTAGAATCGTCCCTACGATAGGGATGTTCGATATATCACCTATAGTGGCTATTATTGTACTGCAGGTCATTGGTGATGTGCTCGTCCGAGTGCTGTCTTAGCGACTATACCTCCCACACGACTTCCCCACCGATTATAGTCTTCTCCACCTGGATATCTCTTATCTCCTCCAGCGCTACCCTTGTCGGATCAGCGCTCAAAACCACCAGATCGGCCAGCTTACCGACCTCTATGCTTCCTTTTAAGCGCTCTTCGAAGGAAGCATAGGCCCCGTTTAAGGTATACAGCCTGAGCGCCTCCTCAAGGGAGATAGCCTCCTCCGGACAGAGAATCTCCCCGCTTTCGGACCTGCGCGTAACAGCAGCGTAGACCCCAACCAGTGGAGCACAGGGCGTCACCGGGCAATCGGAGCTCCCCGCCGGTCCGAGACCGTTCTCCAGGAACGACCTCGTTCGATACAACCACGGGAGCTGCACATCGGGTACATCTTGCAGATAGCGCTCCCCGCTGTAGTAAATAAAGGCCGGCTGGGTAACAACCACAGCGTTGACAGCCTTCAATCTCCGCAGCAGGTAAGGGGGGCACACCGAGCAGTGTTCCGCCCGATGGCGATGGCCGACCTTTGGCATCCGTTTCAGGCAGTATTCCAGAGCGGCGGCAGCAGCCTCCACAGTGCCCTCCTCAACAGCATGCATGGCCACCTGAAAGCCACCTCGATGTGCCATAAGAGCCCCTTCGTTCAGTTCCTCCTGAGTCGGGTTGAGCCGCCCACCGACTTCATCCAGCGTTATCTTTGCCGCACCCAGCCTGAGTCCGCTGTCGCCATAGCCGGGATGCAGCCCTCGCCCTTTCAGTTCGGTCAGAGCATGGAGGCCAAACATCATGGAAACCCTGGGAACAAGCTCCCCTTTCTCCTTGAGGTTACAGAAGGTTTGCCACTCCCGGAAGCCATTTCTCACCGTGGCATCCTGGATTGAGGTAATGCCCGATGAGAGAAAGCTTTGATTAGCAAGCTTTACCCCTTGTCTGAACTCCCCTTCGCTCAAGGGAGGCACCACCCGCTCATTGATATAAGAATTCATCCCAAAAAGTAGCCCGCTGGGTTCCCCTGTATCCAGTTCACGGTCGATGAGACCGCCCGGAGGGTCCGGTGTCTCTATGGAGATGCCAGCAAGCGAAAGAGCCAGGCTGTTGAGCACACAGGCATGAAGTGAGCGGTGGTCTAGCTTCACCGGGTGATATGGGGCAGCTCGATCGAGGTTGCGGCGTGTGGGATGGCGGCGTTCCGCGAGATAGAATTCGTTGTAGCCGCTGGCCTTGAGCCACATCCCCTGTGGAACACAGCCCGCCTGCTGCCTGATTTTGCCCTGAATGTCAGCAATGGAGGCGACCGAAGCAGGGCTGCAATCGATACTGAGCAACCTCGAAGCGTAGGCCAGTACATGGACATGAGCATCGTTAAAACCAGGGACGACTGCTTTGCCCTCGCAGTTGATGAGCTTCGCTCGGCCTTTGAAGATGTCCAGGTCGCTATTAAAGCCAACCCAGACTATCTCCCCAGCACCCACCGCCACCAGCTCTGCCCTGGGCCGCTGGGGGTCAACTGTCAATATGTCGGCGTTATAGAGGACAAGGTCTGCTGCTTGTGAGCTCAATATTCCCCGGTGATATCGTAGATACTTTGGCCCGTAGATTCCGGCCTACCGTGACGTCCCGAGATTGATGTGGCACCGACAATTATACCACGCCTTGAAACCCTGTTTTGTTCATACCCGCGCCGCAGCATCGAGATGAAGGGTGCTGCAGAATCCTGGGGCCAGGAGGGCGTCCGAAAACTTAGCAACCCAGGAGCTATCGCGTATTGATCCAAACAACTGTCATTGGCAAACCATACCCAAGATGAGCGTCCCGCAAAACGCCAGGACACAACACGTGATGGGTAAGGCTGGGCGACGTCGCCCAGCCTACCCGCCATCTCAAATGGACTATTCACGACACAGTTTCGCGGGAGCCTGCGACATAGGCTTGACTTCAGCCAGATTATGTAGTTGAATAAGTGCTTACGACCATAGCAACAGTACTAGTACTATTTTCTTCGGGGTAGGTTGGCTGACGCCGGCCAATCAGCCCATCCCAAACTAAACTGCTATATACAGAGTGGAGGCGGAAAGGAGGCCATGCAGATGTAGCGACCCGGCAATGCACGAGATGATCCCGAAAAAGAAAGGGGGAATTAGAGATGAAGAAATTGGGTGCTGCCCTTATTGTAATGCTGGCCGTCCTCACTCTACTGGCAATTGGCTGCTCGGGTGGTGATGAGGCCACGCCGACAGCTACCGCTGCCCCTGGGGCCACATCGACTCCTGAGGCCACCACTACCCCAGGAGCAACAGTCACCCCAACCGAAGCACGCGGAGAGCTGACCGACAGCTACAAATTCACTATGGCATTCTCAAACGCAGACGGCTCGTCAGGGTCTTACAAGGTTTGGGCCAAAGGCGACAAATGGCGCATGGATACAACAAATAAGGATGCAGACGGAGAGGAGACCGCCTCGATTTGGCTGGACGATGGCGAGTTCTTCTACATGTATTCGCCGGAAGACAATTCCGCCTTGAAATCCCCGTCGGGTTCAGGCCCCGGCCTAACGGGTGGGCTTGGTCCCGAGTTCGTAAGAGCGTCCTACGTTAGCTTTGCATCCGAAAGTGCGGCTAAGGCCGCCTGCGCCGCCGACCCCGACTGCCAAAGCGTGGAAGTCGTGGGGCAAGAAACCTACAAAGGTGAGAGCGCTATCCTTTACGAATGGGCCACAACAGACGAAAGTTCCACGATGTGGGTATCAAAGGATACTGGGCGGCTCTTGAAATTGGAGAATACTGCGCCTGACGGAACCACTGATACCGTGGAGTTCATCGAGGTAGACCTGAATCCGAACATTCCTGACAGCACATTCGAATTACCATTGGGTGTTGATATAATGGAACTGCCATTCTAGCCGAAGGGAAGCAGTGGAAGAACCGAAGGTGCGGCTCGCCGGGAGCCGCACCTTTCTCCTGTATTCAAGACCAATTGACTCAGTTGCCAGGAGCCTCTCTGATCATTATGGGTGGGTTGGAGCAGATGCTCTAGGCTGCCCTTGTTTTGCTAAGTTTTCGGACACCCTCCTAAGAACCCGAAACCTCAGCGCATTTAGCCTTCTCAAGGTGCACCATGAGAACGGCGACATCCGCCGGTGTCACCCCATAGATACGGGACGCCTGTCCCAGGGTGGCTGGCTGGAAGTGTTTCAAACTCTCGCGAGCCTCCGTGCGAAAGCCGTCGATGCCATCGTAGTCAAACCCCTGCGGGATGGCCCGTCCCTCCAGACGGCAAACCCGCTCGATCTCCGCCGCTTGTCTCTCAATATACCCCTCGTATTTGGCCTCGATCTCGACCTGCTCCTTTGAATCGGAGCCGATGTCTGCCTTACCAAAGCCCAGCTTGACCAGCAGCTCATAGCTTGCCTCCGGACGGCGCAGGAACTCCAGAGCACTGATGCTGCGCCCAATGAGAGGTAGATGGTATCTGCGCAGTAGAGAATCCAGCTTCTCACCTGGGCTGAAGTAGGTTCTTGCCAGGCGGGCTAACTCCCCGGCAATTTCCCGGCGCTTGCTCTCCACCGCCTGGTATCGCTCCTCCGAGATCAGGCCTAAACTGTAACCAACGGGGGTTAATCTCAGATCAGCGTTGTCCTGGCGCAGAAGGAGACGATACTCAGCCCGAGACGTCAGCAGCCTGTAGGGCTCTGTCAGGTTCCTGGTCACCAGGTCATCGATCATCACCCCAATATAGGCCTGGTCGCGGCGCAGTATGATCGGAGCTTTGCCTTTAATTTTGAGTGCTGCGTTGATACCGGCGATCAGCCCCTGCCCTGCCGCCTCCTCGTAGCCTGAGGTGCCGTTTATCTGGCCCGCGAAGAACAGCCCCTGCACCAGCTTCGATTCCAGCGTAGCCTGAATCTGGCTGGGCGGTACGTAGTCGTACTCTACGGCGTAGCCCACCCGCATCATCTCCGCCTTCTCCAGCGCAGGAATAGTACGCAGCAACGCCAACTGAACGTCCTCCGGAAGGCTGGTGTTAGCGCCCTGGACGTAGACTTCGTTCGTCTGCCAGCCCTCAGGCTCCAGGAAAAGCCCGTGCGCCTCCTTATCGGCGAAGCGGACTATCTTGTCTTCGATCGAAGGGCAATATCGAGGGCCGACCCCATTGATGAGGCCAGTGAACAACGGGGCACGGTGAAGATTAGAGCGAATTACCTGGTGCGTCTTTTCGTTAGTGTAGACCAGGTAGCAGGGAATCTGCTGTCTCCACTCGATCGCCTTGTCTTGAGGATACACAGGGTTAGGTGGAGAAGAATAGACAGGCTCGTCAGGCGGCATGAAGCTGAAGTAGAGAGGTTCCTCGCTCCCCGGCTGGGGGATAGTCTTGCTGAAATCTATGCTCCTAGCGTCGAGACGAGGAGGTGTACCTGTCTTCAGTCGCCCCAGCGTGAAACCTAGATTGCGCAGGCTTTGAGATAGTCCCTGAGCAGCAAATTCCCCCGCCCTCCCTGCGGGATAGGTGGATTCCCCCACTATCACCCTTCCCGCCAGCGATGTTCCTGTGGTCAGAACCACGGTTCTGCCCTCATACGCCCAGCCCGTATTGGTCACCACCTGAAGGGATGTTCCATAATCCCCCACAGGCCTTAGCTCCTCAACAAGCGCCTGTTTGAGATCAAGGTTCGGCTGCCCCTCCAACGTATGCTTCATAGAGAGGCTATAGAGCCTCTTATCCGCCTGAGCGCGCAGCGCCTGGACAG
>QIGA01000191.1 GCA_003229915.1 Chloroflexota bacterium | reverse complement strand
GATTTCGCAAGTAACAGAGATGGCGAGGTATAAAGCCTAGCTCAGAATAGAAAAGGTTGTGCGTTATCTAGTCCTAAGTTGCGTTCATAACTACATAATGGGGCTGAATACCTGAGACCATGTTCTTAGTACAGGATATAGGATCACAAACCTGATAGCAATGTAAAGCGTGTCTCGTATCCAAACCAGGAGCTGGGTAGTTGACTTAAGGCCTTTATAATCGCCTAATAAAAAAGGATTAGGCATACGGCCAGTCAGGAATTTTGCGTGCAGAGGGGATGGGGATGGCTGATGCAAGCTTCGATGCGGTGATGATTGGAGGAGGCGTTAACGGCCTGATACTAGGCAATTACATGGCCAAAAATGGTATGAAGGTTGGGATTTTCGAGAAGAATCCCGAGCTTGGTGGTGCCCTTTGCAGTCATTGCACGCCCGCGCCTGGGTTTGTCGGCAACCCCTGTGCCGACATGATAGGATGGTGGCGAAGTCCAGTGTACACAGATTTTCAACTCCATGAAAGAGGCCTTGAGATCATCTTTCCTGAAGCAATTACGGCTCAGGTATTTCCCGACGACAGGTGTTTAGTTTTCTTAGATGCCTTGGATTGGAATAAGGAAACAGGCGAAGTTACTCCTAAAATGGATATCATTGGGAAGAACCTTAAAGAAATTGAGAGAATAGCGCCTAGAGATGCTGAGAGAATGGAAAGGGCATTGGAGCAGTACATGATAGCTGGAGTAGCTTTTGAAAACAGCGTGTTCAACCCTCCACCTCTTCCCGGCGAGCCTGATCCCATGGATATGCTGTACGATGATCCTAACCACTTCATGGACAGGAGATATCAGAGCATGACGTCCTTTGAAGTGGCATGCGATATCTACGAGAGCGCGGAAATGCGGTCTTTTTTCCTGCAATGGAACGCCATCGTTCCGGCTCTACCTAATTATCCCGCCGCTCCAGAACTGTCCATTTTTGGTATGCTAATTCCTTTTGGCCTTGCCAAGATAGGCATGGCGAAAGGGGGAACCCATAATATTGCTCATGCTCTTCAGAGGCATTTGAGTGAATACGGAGGGGAATTCTTCGTGGGCGCTGATGTCGATAGCATCATTGTAAAGAATGGACGTGCTGCGGGAATCAAGCTGGCCGACGGCACCGAGATCGAGGCTAAAGAGCTCGTAATCGACACTGCCGAAATCCGGCAGGCCTTAAATAGACATCTCCGTGATTATCAGATAGATCCAGAAATCCGCCGTAAGGTCGGCAAGCTTATATATGATACGGGCGCAGTCCTTTGGGGGGGAGGTCTTGCTTTCCATGAGCTACCGCAGTATAGAGCGGCAGCTTGGAACCCCAAACTTACTGAGGCCCGCTGGATATTTATGGGTGACACTGATATTGATTTCCTTTGGCGGGAGTATAGTTACCAGAATATGCATATAAGGCCTGGCCATTGGCCGGAGAAGTTGTATATGAGTGACTCTCCCAACAGTCGGATTGATCCAACTTATGCTCCTCCGGGAAAGCATAATTCTCTTATTGGGATTGCGGCATTCCCACCTGCCAGTTGGTTGAGCGAGACTGAATGGCAGCAAGTGAAGAGAGAGGCAGTAGATGAAGTCCTAAAGGAGTGGCAGAAGTATGCTCCGAACATGACAAAAGATAATGTGATTGCTCATAATCTTCGCACTCCCTATGATCACTTGGGGATTAATTGCAACTATATAGAAGGATCTCCGAATGGACCGGATTCTATACCTTCTCAATGGGGCAGGAATAGGCCAATTCCTGAATTAGCTCAGTATCAGGTTCCTGGAATAGAGAATCTATGGATGGCCTCAAGCAGTCAACATTGTTCAATAGGAACGCAAGGTTTTTGTTCCTACTCTTGCTATAAGAGGATCGCCCAGAAACACGATCTCTGGAAGCCTTGGGAGGAACGCGGGAAGTAGGGGCGCTACAGTAGGTTGAAGGTTAATCGAGTATAATCAACGCTTGGAGGTAAGGCAAATGCAGACAAAGTATGACTTTATTATTATTGGTGGCGGGCCCAACGGGCTGTGCGTGGCTGCCTATCTGAGCAAGGCTGGGCAGAAGGTGCTGGTGCTGGAGAGATACTTTGAGGTCGGGGGCGGCCTCATGACTGAGGAGGTCACTCTCGGTGGTTTCTACCACAATACCCATGCCGTTTACCATATGATGGTTGACTACGCCCCCATCTACAAGGACTTGGAGCTCGAGGAATACCGCTGCAAGTACGTGTACCCGGACTTGCAGGTAGCGATGCCCTTCTCTGATGGCACAGCCCTCTGTCTCTACTCGGATGTGGAGAGGTCGTGTGAATCCATCGCCAGATTCTCCCAGAAGGATGCTGATGTCTACCGAGAGGCCTACCACAAGTTCCGAGCAATGGTGGACGATTATATTGGCCCCGCCACCTATGTGCCGCCACTGCCTCTAATAGAGACGGTGGTGGGGATACAGAAGACCGAGATTGGCAGGGAGATAGAGGAGTACCAGCCCAAAAGCCCGCAACAAATCATCGACGAGCTTTTCCAAAACGAGCGGGTCAAAACGATGATGCTCTACCTGGCTACGCACTGGGGAATCGACCATGACCTTACGA
Source organism: Chloroflexota bacterium (assembly GCA_003229915.1). Taxonomy (GTDB): domain Bacteria; phylum Chloroflexota; class Dehalococcoidia; order SZUA-161; family SZUA-161; genus SZUA-161. The sequence continues at coordinate 3,802 of QIGA01000191.1, read as the reverse complement.
GCCTGGGCATGCTCGTTCCGCTGTATCTGGACAGGGCAGTCAATTCGAGGCTTTGCCTAGGCGGGTCGCACAGACTGAGCAACTCGATATGCCGCGTCATTCAGGAGTCGGGCAATGGACATATCAGGGGCAGCCAGCTCATCAAGAGGATCATAGTAGAGAATGGAACTGCAACGGGCGTGGAGTTGGAGAACGGTCTGGTGTACGAGGCGGAGAAGGCTGTAATAAGCACCATCGATCCCCACCAGACCTTCCTGAAATACGTAGGAGAGGAACACCTAGCAGATACCTTCACCGACAAGATAAGGGAGTGGAAGTGGGAGACGTGGAGCATGTGCTCGCTTCATCTGGCCCTGACGGAGCTTCCTGCCTTCAGCACCGAGCAGGACATCAGTAACGGACTTATGTATATCCTCGGTTATGAGACTCCGGACGACCTGATCAATCACTTCAACGACATCAAGGAAGGCAGGCTTTCAGCCAATGTGGGGTGTGATGCTGTGTTCCCCACAATGCATGATCCAAGCCAGGCACCTGCGGGAAAGCATACGGCATCGATGTACGAGATGTCTCCTTTCGATCTGAAGGATGGAGCCGAGAAATGGTGGGATCGCTCGGTTAGGGAAGAGCACGAGGAGAGATTCATAGCTACTCTGCAGAAATACGCTCCCAACATGACGAAAGACAAGATCATGTGGACGTATTTGGTCACCCCACTTGATTTCTCGACCAAGTACCTGAATATGGTGAAGGGATCGTACAAGCAGGGGAAATATGAGTTGTTCCAGATGGCGATCAACAGACCTAACGATGAGTGCTCCGGCACCAGAACGCCGATCAATAACCTCTACGTTTGTGGATCGAGCGTTTACCCTGGAGGATGTGTGCTGTTTGGGCCTAGCTACATAGCCGCAAACGCAATAGCGGAAGACTATGGAATCGAGAAGTGGTGGAAGGAGCCCGAGTACATCACAGAGGCACGAAGGAAGGGCTATTTCGGAGATTATGAGTAGTTGACTCTAACGACTACCCGGAGACAAGTGAAGGAGTGTGGCCTGGAAGGCTGGAAATGAAGTTTAGCAGCAGCGTCGAGATCAACGCACCTCCAGAGAAGGTCTTCGCGCTGGTCGATAACCTAGAGGGCTGGCCCCAATGGATACCGTCCATAAAGAAGATCGATAAGGTTTCTGACGGTCCTTTGAAAGAGGGATCGCGGATTCGTGTTACCGCCAAGTCGGGCATTACGGTCAAGTTGTTGATGACCATAACTGAGTTCGTTCCTGGGGAGCGCGGCGTGATGCAGGGAAGTGTTCTGGGCACCAGGATGACGCGCTACTATACTTTTGAACGCGTAGGGGAGGGAACGAGGCTGACGGCTGGCGGCGACGTTTCAGGCACTCTCGCATTTCTGGTCTGCCGGGGCGGTCAAAGGCTATCGGAGGAGATAGTGCAGGCGGCAAAGAGGAAGATTGAGGGAGCGGAAAGCCGGGAAGTTCGGTGACGCCTGAGACTAACAGTGCTGTGGTTCGTTTGACATAAATAGAAGATGGTTTTGGCGAAGGGTTCGCCTGGGAAGGAAGCAAGCAAGATGAAGGTGAGGGCTGCTGTACTGGAGCAATTGAACACGCCTCTCGGGATAGAGGAGGTTGAGCTGGATGATCCGAAGGACAACGAGGTCCTGATCAAAGTAGCTGCGACAGGTGTGTGCCACTCAGACATTCATTGCATGAAGGGCGATCTATCGGTGCCTCTGCCCATAGTGCTGGGTCACGAGGCGGCTGGGATCGTGGAGAAGGTGGGCAGGAATGCAACACGGCTGCAGCCTGGAGATAAGGTGGTAGTCACCGTCGCGACGTACTGCGGTAAATGCCCTGCCTGCATGATGGGAGTGCCTTCGAGCTGTGAAACAGACCCGCAGACGGCTATGCTTATGGGGACTATGGCGGATGGCACTAAGCGTCTTAGAAGGAAGAATGGCGATGAATTGAGTCATTTCATGGCCCAATCATCCTTCGCCGAGTATGCTGTAGTAGAAGAGTCGGCAACGGTTAAGGTGCGGGATGATGCGCCCCTGGATGTGGTCTGTCTCCTAGGGTGTGGCGCATCTACTGGAATTGGCGCAGTGCTCAATAAGGCCAGGGTGAAGGCTGGTAGCAGTGTGGCTGTTTTCGGCTGTGGGGGGGTGGGGTTGGCTACAATCATGGCGGCAAAGCTCGTGGGAGCGCATCCGATCGTCGCTGTAGACCTGCTCGATAGCAAGCTTGAGATGGCTCGGGAGCTTGGGGCAACCACTTTAGTCAATGCCTCCCAAGAGGACCCGGTGATGAAGATTGCGGCGGAATGTGGAGGAGGCGTGGATTACAGCTTTGAAGCTATTGGCAATACCGCGGCTATGACTCAGGCCTTTCACTCCGTTTACCCGCGCCCTGGTGGCATGGCGGTGGTTTTGGGACTAGCCCCAATAGGAGCAACGTTCCCTATCGAGGCCTGGCGTTTCATGAGGGAAGTAGTTATTACAGGGTGCACTGTCGGTAGCATACGACCACAGCTTGATATTCCTCGTTACGTGGACCTGTTTATGGCTGGTATATTGCCCTTGGATAAACTCGTATCTGCTCACTATAGACTTGAACAGATCAACGAGGCTGTGAAAGATACCCTAGAGGGGAAGATCATGCGGGGTGTAATCACATTTTGAGACTCTTGCCTCCAGTCACTTTCAGATAAAGGAAGGCAGAGACAATGCTGTTCAGATCGACGGGACTGGGAAAGACCGAGCTGACGGGGAGAGTTGCTGACTTGCAGCGTTTGGGCGACTACCTGGTTATGTATGTGGATGAAGCTAGAGGAGGGATGAGAAATGGCTCTAGAGATACCTGAGGATATGAAGGATGCCATCTACCGGGCGTGGTTGCCGGCTCTGATGACATCGATACTGGAGGGGATTAAAGAGCTTCCTGCGCAGCACAAAGCAGATATCCTAACGAAAATGTGCACAACCTGCGAGGACCTGGCTATGGCTGGGGCTGTGGGGATTCAGCCTGGCATGGGTTGGGATGAATACTTGAAGTACCTGAAGGGGGTCCCTACACCTATAGGCCCCTGGACTGTCGAGCAGGACGGTGACGTTTTTGACTTGACCTATGGCGCTTCCATCGGAGAGGACGGCAAGTCACAGTGCCACTGTCCGCTGGTCCAACTGGGAATGATGGAGCCAGAGCCTTATTGTTGCGACAGCGGCGCTTGCCTGTCGGGACGTATGATAGGGGGCGCTCAGAACAGGGAGGTTGAAAAGGTTGAGGTGATCGACAGTGCCGCGAGAACGGGCGCGCCGGTCTGCCACTACAGGGTATGGCTCAGGCCTTAACCATCAATCAAAGCGGTCTTCAAGTCCTTAGTCGCAGGTTGCTGCGGTCCTGCTGCCAGCCTTCGGGCAACCTCTATGACATTTAGCTGCTCGCCCATCCTCGGGATCAACTGGAAAACCAACCTAAGAGCCAGCCTAAACCGAGTGGAACAGCGACACAAATGCTGAGCAGCACAAGACGGCTGGTTAGAAACCATGAAGCGCGGCTAAGCATCTTACCCCAAGTCATCATGTCTTGACTCCTGGCCAGAAGTACCCCGAAATAGCGATTGGCTATAAAAATCAGAGTTTTGGGTGTCATTGCGAGCGCAGCGAAGCAATCTCACGGGCTCAGGATAAACTCCGCGAAGCAATCTCACGGGCGTTAGGGCGTTCCATGGAACGCCCCTACACCCCGCGCTCCCACCACCCTTAGACTGAGATGTAGCAACTGAC
>QIGA01000282.1 GCA_003229915.1 Chloroflexota bacterium | reverse complement strand
AGCATCGGCGATCTCGGCCAGAATTCCATCCGCGTCGGCATAGCGCGTCTGTAAGCCTTCGAGGTTAAGAACGGCAAGCCCCCCCAGCTTGCTCATAGCGATGGCAAATCCCACGTCTACCACGCCGTCCATCGCTGATGCCAGTATGGGGATGGAGAAGTTGAGCCGGTCGATGCCAAGGCTTATATCCGTTTGATCCGGGTTGATGGTTACATCACCTGGGACGAGAGATATCTCATCGAAGCCGTATGTATATCTCATATTCTTGTAGTTCTTGTAGTGCGGGTGTTCCATTACTTCATCTCGTAAATCATATTGGGAAAAGGATACAATATGGGGGTGTGCAAGTCAACAGATGGACGGGGACTCAGCCATGGGCTATAATCCGTCTGCGATGCCCAATCTCTATCTGGTGGCCACACCCATTGGGAACCTGGAAGACATGTCGCAGCGAGCGATTCGCATATTAAGCGAGGTAAGGCTTATCGCTGCTGAGGACACGCGCAGAACGCGGCAGTTGCTCTCTGCCTATGGCATCAGGACACCATTGACGAGCTACTACGAGCACAACAAGGGGGCAAAACTACCATACCTCTTGGGGCGTCTTGAGCAGGATGACATTGCTTTGGTCTCAGACGCGGGAATGCCGGGTATTAGCGATCCTGGCTACAACCTTGTGCGTGCCGCTATCGAACGGGGGATTTCAGTAGTGGCGATACCCGGCCCCTCGGTGTTGCCCACGGCACTCGCCGTCTCAGGCTTGCTGGCAAATCAATTTGTCTATCTTGGCTTTCTGCCGCGGAAGAAGGGCGATAGAAGGCGTCTGCTGGGATGCGTTAACACCGAGCAAAGGACTATTGTCGCCCTAGAAGCACCGCACAGGTTGCAGGCCACGTTGAGGGATGCGGAAGAGATATTGGGCGACCGGAAGGTCGCTGTCTGCCGAGAGTTGACCAAGATTCACGAGGAAGTGTTCAGGGGCAGTGTGAGCCAAGCAATAGCGCATTTCCTCCAACCGAGGGGGGAGTTCACCCTTGTCATCGAGGGGTATAGCAGTGAGGGAGGAGGGCTACAGGTAACCGATTTCGCCAGAGAAGAACTTAGCAGGCTTCGCCAGGAGGGTATCCCCGCCAAGGAGGCTGTGGCTAAACTGGCGGGCGCTACCAAATTGCCCAGGAATCTGCTCTACAAGACGTGGCTGGAGCTACCCTAGTTTTGTTTTCTGTCCTCCTCCTATGTTAGAATAGATAACTAGAAAGCCAATGTCTGAGCGAATATTCATCGGTGTAGCTTGGCCCTATGCCAATGGGTCTTTGCATTTGGGACAGATCGCTGGAGCATATCTACCCGCCGACATTTTTGCCCGCTACCACCGCACCAAGAGGAATGAAGTACTGATGGTCTCTGGATCGGACCAGCATGGTACTCCGGTCACACTCCGTGCGGAGAAAGAGGGCAGATCACCGGGAGAGGTGGTAGCTCACTATCATCAGGAATTCCTCGATTGCTGGGAGAAGCTGGGCATATCCTTTGACCTGTTTACCGCTACAGGCACCCGGAACCACGCTCAGGTTGTTCACGATATATTCCTTACACTGCTCAACAAGGGCTACATCTATAAGGACAAAATGGTGCTGCCCTACTGTCCCAGTTGCCGTCGCTTCCTTCCGGACCGCTATGTGGAGGGCACTTGCCCTTATTGCGGCAACCCCAAAGCCAGGGGAGATCAGTGCGATGAGTGTGGCAAACCGTTGAATCCGGTAGACCTGATCGATCTCTCCTGTGGTATCTGCCGCAGTACACCCGAACTCAGAGATTCGGAGCATTTCTTTCTGCGCCTCTCGGCCTTCGCGGAACGACTGAAGCCTTGGGTGCAGGAACAGAGCCACTGGAGGCAAAACGCACGCAACTTCACCATTGGCTATCTAGCTGAGGGTCTCAGGGACCGGGCTATCACTCGTGATATTGAGTGGGGTATCACGGTGCCCGTACCTGGCTTCGAAGAAAAGCGTATTTACGTGTGGTTTGAGGCAGTAATTGGCTATCTCTCGGCCTCTAAGGAATGGGCAGAGTCCTGCGGAGAGAGCGAAAGGTGGCGCCATTTCTGGCAGGGCGACGTCAAGAGCTACTACTTCATCGGTAAAGACAACATCATCTTCCACACTCTCATCTGGCCTGCGATGCTCTTGGGGTATGATGGGCTCAACTTGCCCTACGATGTGCCAGCCAATGAGTTTCTCACCTTGAGAGGTAAACAGCTATCCACCAGCCGTAACTGGGCTGTGTGGTTACCCGATTATTTGCAGCGGTATCATCCTGATGCTCTACGCTATATCTTGTCTATCAATATGCCAGAGACCAATGACGCTGATTTCTCGTGGCAGGAGTTTGTTCGCCGCAACAATGACGAGTTGGTGGCTACCTATGGCAATTTGGTGCATCGCGTGCTGACTATAGCCTACCGCAATTTCGATGGCCGTGTACCTGCTGCCAGTGAGGTCGATGCGGAATCGAAAACCCTGTTGCGCAAGGCTGAAGCCACGCTTCATACTGTTGATTCCCTCCTCTACGGTTGCCACTTCAGGGAGGCAATGAGGGAGGCTATGGCGCTGGCTCAGGAGGCTAACCGCTATTTGGATAGCAAGGCTCCGTGGAAGGCAATCAAGGAGGATAGAGATTCGGCGGCTACTGCCATCTCGACTGCACTGGGTGTTATCTGTTCTCTCAAGACGGTACTCTATCCGTTCTTGCCCTTTAGCTCGGAGAAGCTGCATCGTCTGCTAGGATTCGAAGGATCCGTAGAGGAGGCCGGTTGGGCCATGTCCGTGCCCGCGGCGGGACAGAGGTTGTCATCGCCTGAGCCGCTGTTCGCCAAGCTGGATGACCAGGTTGTTGATGAGGAGAATAGCCGTCTGGAACAGAGTGTGTTAACTCCAGGATAATGCAAGGAACGGGAGGAATGTTAGATGTCGTATCTAACTAAGCTGGCGCTAAAAAATCGGGCCGTGACCATCTTTCTCGCAGCTTTGCTTGCCGCGGCTTCGGTTTGGGCCACTTTCCAACTGAAGATGGAGCTGATTCCGGATATCGAAGTTCCGTTTACTATGGTTATCACCGCCTACCCTGATGCCTCACCTGAAGAGGTCGCGAGAGATGTTACCTTACCCATTGAGGCTGTTATCTGGGAGCAGTGGGAGGGGAAAGGCCTGAAGCACGTAATCTCGACCTCCGCGGATGGAATCTCAGTGCTCTTCGCTGAGTTCGATTTTGGTACGGATATGGATCAGGTAAGAGACGCGATAAAGCAGGGTATCAGCCCTGGCGAGTTAGCACTGCCTCCCGAGGTACGCAATGTCCCTGAACTGGACCCTCGAATCAGGGAGAATCCACAAATCGCAGACCTTGATCCGAGCATGATGCCGCTCGTAGTCTTCGCCTTGAGAGGTGACCTTCCCTCAGAGCGTCTGGGAGAGATAGCTCAAACACAGATAGTGAGCGAACTGCGGAATGTCGAAGGGATTGCCGAGGTGCAGACCGAGGGAGGCGAAAAAGAGCAGGTATTGATCAGCCCCCACCCCGAAAAGATGAACCAGCTCGGCATATCAGCAGGTCAAATCTATGGGATCCTTTCGTTTGTTCCCCAGTATGACTCGCTGAGTGACATCGAGAACGCGGCGATGGGAGTTGACGGTGTGGTGCTGAGAGACGTGGCTGATATCAGCCAAGGCCCGGCACCGAGGACGAGGATCAGTCGCACCAACGGCGAGGTCAGCGTCGGCATCTCGGTGTTTAAGGAGAAGGATGCCAACACGGTTGAGGCAGCCAACGCAGTTACGGAAAAGGCTGAGGAGTTAAACGGAACCCTTGGGGATGGGTTGGAACTTTCCCCCGTATTTGACCAGTCGGACTTCGTTGAGAAGAGCATTGGAGAGTTGACGCGGATGTCGCTTGTTGGTGCTGCTCTCGCCATCATTATCGTCTTCGTATTCCTGGCGGCTTTCCGCGTTTCACTGGTCACCGCTATGTCCATTCCCTTCAGCATCGTGATCGGTTTTCTGGCGATGTATTTCTCGGGCATAACCATAAATCTGCTCACCTTGAGCGCCATGGCTATCGCTGTGGGCAGGCTTATCGATAACAGCATCGTTGTTTCGGAGGTGGTATACCGTCGTATTAAACAGGGCGAAGGCTTCGTGAGTGCATCCATCAATGGGTCCAAGGAGATTGCCGGGCCTATCACCTCTTCCACATTGGCCACAGTGGCCATATTCCTGCCGTTGGCCTTTGTGGGTGGCATCGTGGGCAGGCTGTTTATTCCGTTTGCGTTGACCATAACCTTTGCTCTGATCGCTTCACTCCTTGTGGCGCTGATAGTCGTGCCTGCGTTCTCAAAGTGGTTCGTTGGGACAGGGAAGAAGAACGGAGAACGCAGGGTTGGAGAAGCCTGGTACCAGAAGTTGTATGTTCCTTCGTTAAGATGGGCGCTGGGGCATCGCTTCTTGACGCTAGCGATCGCCGTGGTCCTGTTCCTCGGCAGTGGTGCCCTGCTGCCGATTATTGGCACCTCGTTCTTGCCCAGTATGGGCGAGAAGATGCTGGTTGTGGAGATTGAAATGCCTCCAGGGACGGATATCGGAACCGCCAGCGAAGTGGCCGCATTGATCGAGACACGGCTCGCCGGCAATGACAAAATCGAAAGCTATCATACCACAGTTGGTACTTCCACAACCTCTGTGAATGCTGCCCTTAGTGTCGCCACGGGCGGAGGCGACAACACTGCCGAGATCACTATTCTCCTCGGCCCTGGTGCGGACGAGCCCAAGGAACAGGCGAACCTTGAGGGTGCTATCGAGTTACTCGTACTAGGAGACTATAAGTTGGGAGACTTTATCACCGTTTTGTCAGGCAACGAGGCACTGGGCAACCAAATGGGATTCTCCAGCGGAGTGGATATTTCGGTGAGAGGCGAATCCGCCGAGGACGTTAGTAAGGCGACTGGTTTGCTCTTTGAACGCCTGAAAAGCATAGACGGGATATCCAACCTTGAGACAGATCTGAGCAATGTAGTTCCCCAACTCGATATCGAACTGGACTCCGCCGAAATAGCTGCGCGTGGATTGATAGAGCAGCAATTGCGAGACGAGCTATTTCTGCTTATGATGGGTAGCCCTGTTACCGATGTGTCAGTTGATATAGATGGTGAGAGCTATGGGGTCTTCCTCAAAGGTGTGGTAGGAGAGCTCGGTTTTACGGATAATCCTGAAAATGCACTAACTCTGGCCAGGCAATTGAGAGTTGGCGGGATCCAATCAATGGCTCTGGGCGAAATTGCCACTGTAGACCTGCCTCTTCGTCCGACCCACATCGGCTACATAGACCAGAAGCTCGCCGCCAGTATCTCCGGCGAGATAACCGAGAAGAATGTGGGCGCGGTCAACAGGCTGGTTGAGGATGAGATCGGTGCCGTTGAAGACGAGGTGGCTGCTCTTGGTATTGATGGAGTAGAGATACAGGCAGGCGGGGTGATGGAAGAGATGGCGGATTCTTTCTCCAAGATGGGTATCGCCATACTGGTTGCCATAGTAATCGCCTATCTGATACTGGTTGTCAGCATGCGCTCGATATTGAATCCCCTGATTATCATGGTGAGCCTGCCTCTGGCATCCATTGGCGCTTTGCTCGGGCTGCTCGTTGCTGGCTATACCCTGGGCATATCGGGGATGATGGGTGTGTTGCTGTTGGTCGGCATTGTCCTTACCAACGCCATCGTGCTTATAGCTGTGGTAGAGCAGATGCGCAAGGAGGGAACAAGTACTTATGATGCTTTAGTTGAGGGGGGGCGAACACGGCTGCGCCCGATATTGATGACTGCTTTGACTACCATGTTTGCCATGCTCCCGCTGGCTTTTGGCCTGGGAGAAGGCACGCTTCTAGCTGCTGAGCTGGCAGTTGTCGTCATCGGTGGGCTCTTCAGCTCCACCCTATTGACTCTTCTCGTTATCCCGGTAATCTATAGTCTGGTGGATGGTCTACGCCAGAGGAGGCGCAGAATTAGCTAGGTGGCGGTAGTTGTGCAATGGGTAATTTGAGAAATTCGCTGTTCGAACCTGTTGAGAAGGAGATTGTCCTTGTAGAAGAGGGCATCAAGGCTGTGGCCGACGTTGAGTACCCCTGGCTTGTTGAACTTCTGGGGTATATCGTGAACAGCGGCGGCAAGCGTGTTCGTCCGGCTCTGACCCTGCTCGCGGGCAAGCTTCAGAGCAACACTAACCATGATGCGCTTATCCCTGTGGCGACAGGTGTCGAGGTGCTTCACACTGCCACACTGGTGCATGACGATACCATTGATCTCTCACCGAGACGCCGTGGCAAACCAACGGCCTCTAGTATCTGGGGCTGGGGCATAGCTACTCTGGCCGGAGACTACCTGTTCTCCAAGGCTGCCGAG
>QIGA01000052.1 GCA_003229915.1 Chloroflexota bacterium | reverse complement strand
GACAACGTCCTCTTTGAGGGCGGTGCTGGCGAGACAGTCAGAAGGAAGCTGCTCCATGAATGCGATGTCCATACCCTGTTTCGCCTACCCACAGGCGTATTCTACGCCCAAGGCGTAAAGGCAAACGTCCTTTTCTTTGACAGAAGGCCCGCAAGTGAAAAACCGTGGACGGAGAAGCTCTGGATCTATGACCTCCGAACCAACATGCATTTCACGCTCAAGACGAATCCGCTGACCTTCGATGACCTCAAGGATTTCATCGCCGCTTATAATACTGGCAATCGCCATGACAGGCGGGAAACGGAGCGATTCAAATCCTTCACGTATGATGAACTCATGCAGCGGGATAAGGTCAGCCTCGACATTATCTGGCTGAAGGATGAAAACCTCGAAGATTCCGCAAACCTTCCCGATCCTGAGGTACTGGCAAGAGAGATCGCAGAGAACCTGGAATCTGCTCTGGAGCAGTTTGCCAGCATCAGCGAAGCTCTGGCGGAGAAATAATATGTCGTAGGGGCGAGGTCACCTCGCCCCTACACCGGGTGAAACAATGACATACAACCTGGATAAACATCACCGCCGCTCCATGCGATTGAAGGATTATGATTATTCACAGGCAGGGGCTTATTTCATAACCATATGCACACATAACAGGGCATGTATTTTGGGAGAAGTGGTAAACGGTGAGATGCAACTAAACCAATACGGCAACATTGCGAATGAAAACTGGAAGGAAATACCAAGTCATTTTGCAAATGTGGAAATAGACAGGATCGTTGTCATGCCAAACCATATCCACGGGATTATTGTATTGACCGACGATCGTAGGGGCGGGGTCTCCCCGCCCAATGGAAAGGGCACGGAAACCGTGCCCCTACGTAAATGTACACTGGGCCAAATCGTCGCATATTTCAAGTATCAAACAACCAAATCAATTAATCAAATCCGCGGTCCCCTCGGAACGCCCGTATGGCAACGCAATTATTATGAACATGTAATACGAAATGAAAACGACCTGGATGAGATCAGGGAGTACATTGCGGACAATCCCCTGGAATGGGAATTGGATAGGGAAAACCCTAACAATGTAGGGGCGAGGTGACCAAGGAATACCTAGAGAACATCCACCTGAGATGGGAACTGGACGAGAAAAACCCCAATAATGTAGGGGCACACGGTGCACCGTGCCCCTACTTCTCTACTCTGACCGCACACACCTTTAGCTCTGGGATCTTGGCTACCGGGTCCTGAGCGGGGTTGGTGAGCAGGTTAGTGGGGGTTTCGGCGAAATGGAAGGTCATGAAGACCATGCCTTTGGCTGAGCTCTTCGTCACCTTCGCCTTGGCCGTTACCTTGCCCCGGCGAGAGGCAACCTGCACCCGATCTCCATCGGCGATGCCCAGGGCTTCGGCATCCTGAGGATTGATCTCCACCTCCTCCTCGCCCTTCATCTCGTTGAGCCCCTTGGACTTCCGCGTCATCGTTCCGGTGTGGAACTGGTAAAGATTGCGCCCCGTGGTCAATATCAATGGATACTCATCATCGGGCTGCTCCTGAGACGGCTTGTATTCGAGGGGCGTGAGCTTGCCCTTGCCCCTGGCAAAACCATCGGCATGGAGGCATTCGGTCCCCGGATGATCCACGTTGAGGCAGGGCCACTGCAGGCTGTCACTCTCCAATCTCGCGTAGGTGATACCGCCATACGACGGCGTGACCTTGGCGATCTCCTCCATGATCTCCGATGGGCTGGCGAAGTCGAAGCCCTTAGCCCCCATTTTCCTGGCGACCTCGCAGATGATCTGCCAGTCTGCCTTCGAGTCTCCCACAGGCTCGATTGCCTTGCGCACTCGCTGCACGCGGCGCTCGGTATTGGTGAAGGTGCCATCCTTTTCAGCGAAGCTTGCCCCCGGCAGTACCACATCGGCGAACCGTGCCGTCTCGGTCAGGAATATGTCCTGCACTACTAGAAATTCCAGCTTCTTCAGTGCTTCCTCAACATGACTGGCGTCGGGGTCGCTGAGCACAGGGTTCTCACCCATGAGATACACGGCCTTGACCTTGCCCTCCTCCATGGCGTGGAACATTTCTGTGAGCACCATCCCCGGCTCCGCCGGAAGAGATGCGCCCCACGAAGCATTAACATTTGCCCTGGCATCCTCGCTGGCCACACGCTGGTAGCCGGTGTAGACATCGGGCAAAGCACCCATGTCACAGGCACCCTGCACGTTGTTCTGGCCGCGAAGTGGATTCACCCCTGAGGAAGGCTTGCCCACGTTGCCGGTGAGCATGGCGAGGTTGGCAATGGCCAGCACGTTATCGGTACCGTGGGAGTGCTGCGTGATTCCCATGGCGTAGAGGATGGTCGATGGCTCGCTGGTGGCATATACGCGCGCCGCCTCGGCGATCATTGCCGAGGGGACTCCTGTGATCTCCGATACTCGATCGAGGTCGAAGGCTCTCAGCGAGTTCAGGAATTCGGTGAAGCCTTCGCAGCGCTCCTCGATGAACGCTTTGTCCAGCAGGTCTTCGTCTACTATCACCCGGGCCATGCCCATGAGCAGCGCCACATCTGTTCCGGGGCGCTGACGCAGCCAGATATGAGCCATGCGGCACAGCCCTATCTCGCGCGGGTCGGCGACGATGAGCTTGGCACCCTGGTTTACCGCCCTCCTTACTTCGAGGGCGATTATCGGGTGGTCTTCGGTAGTGTTGGTGCCAATAGCCAGGATACAGCCGGCACCCGCGATCTCTCTTATGGGATTGGTCATAGCGCCGCTGCCGAAGCTTGTGGCCAGACCGGCCACAGTGGGCGAGTGTCAGAGACGGGCACAGTGGTCAATGTTATTCGTGCCCATCACCCCCCGGGTGAATTTCTGGAAAACGTAGTTGTCCTCGTTGGTACACTTCGCCGAGGATATGGCAGCGAACTGATCTCCCTTGTAGCCCTCCAGCCTGGTCGCCATCAGGTCCAACGCCTCGTCCCAAGTCGCCTCCACAAACTCGCCGTCCTGCTTAATCAGAGGCGTGGTCAGGCGGTCAGGATGACCTACGAAATCCAGACCGAACTTACCTTTTACGCAGGCCTGGCCCTTATTCGCCGGGCCATTCACGTCGGGCGTCACCTTGACGATTCTCTCGCCTTTGATGTCAAGATTGAGCTGGCAGCCGACGCCGCAGTAGGGGCAGATGGTAGTTATCGTGCGATCAGGTAATGCGGTCCAGCGGGCGCTTCGCTCGATCAGCGCTCCGACCGGGCAGGCATCAACGCAAGCGCCGCAGAACTGGCAGTTGGCATCCTTGAGCAACAACTCGTCGGGAGGCGCAATGACATTGCACTGGAGACAGCGCAGCCCTTCAGCCACGGCAATATTCCAGTCCACCTCCAGCTCAACCTCATCGAAGCTCTTGATCCTTTCCTCGGGAGGAAGGTGCGAGAAGACAGCCAGCTTCTCCTCAGGCAGATCTTCTACGAAATGCATAGCCTCCTCAGCGCCAACGAGTGATTCCGATATATCACCGCCGCCGCCCAGGTAGCGATCGATGGCCTCAGCGGCCTTTCTTCCCGCTGCTATGGCTTCGATGAAAGTGGCCGGCCCGCTAACGCAATCGCCGCCGCTGAAGACGCCCTCCCGGCTGGTCTGCATACTAGCATCGACCTTGACCACGTTCCCCCGCCCCAGCTCAACTTCGATCCCCTCGGGGACCTCAGTGCGCTGCCCGATAGCGGCTATCAGAGTATCGAACTCGGTAGTAAACTCGCTGCCCTGTATGGGAACGGGGCGGCGTCTGCCGCTGGCGTCCGGTTCGCCCAGTTCCATGCGGATGGACTCCAGCTTGAGCTTGCCGCTCTCGTGGGTTATCCTCGAAGGAGCGGCCAGATAGACGATTTCTATGCCTTCCTCCAGTGCCGCATCGATCTCCTCGGGGTTGGCGGGCATCTCAGCACGGGTGCGGCGGTAGATGATCGTGGCCTTCTTGGCACCCAGGCGGAGGGAAACCCGCGCCGCATCGATAGCCACGTTCCCGCCGCCGATCACCCCCACCTCATCGCCGATATCTATCCGCTCTCCAAGGTTGACGCGGCGGAGGAACTCTGCTGATTCGATAACACCTGGAAGGTCCTCCCCCTCCACCCCCAGGAGCATCCCCTGGTGGGAGCCGAGGCCGAGGAACACGGCGGCGAATCCCTGTTGGAACAGCCAGTCCAGCGACTCGACCTTCGTGTTTAATACGATTTGCACACCGAAGCTCTTGATGTCCTCGATCTCACCAGTGAGTATGTCGCGCGGCAGGCGGTACTCAGGGATGCCGACTCGTGCCATGCCGCCGGGCTCAGGTAAGGCTTCGAATACTGTGATATTATGTCCCTGCTTGGCCAGATAGTAGGCGGCGGTCAGGCCTGCCGGCCCGGAACCGACTACGGCCACACTCCTGTCAGTGGGCGGGAGTCTCTTGGCTCGCTCTTTCCAGGAGCCATCGCTATTGTCAGCGGCGAAACGCTTCAGCACGCGGATGCACAGCGGCTTGTCCACCTCGCGCCCGCGCTGGCAGGCAGCCTCGCAGGGATGAACGCAAACCCGCCCCAGCGAGCCGGGGAAGGGGACTCTCTCTCGAATCACCCCCAGGGAGGCGGAAGGTCTGCCCAGGGCTATCAGGCGCAGGTAGCGGGGTATGTCTATCCCGGCGGGACATGCCATGTAACACGGGTAGGCGAACTCAATAGCCCTTACGCCTCTTATATCCTCGCAGACACGGACGCAGCGTTCGCAGAGGATGCACAGGTTGTTGTCCCGGATGAAGAACGGACTGTCCTCTCGAATCGGCAGTTTCTTGGGGATATGGGGCGGGCACTCATCAATGCCGACATAGTCAACCGCCCGTTGCAGATCGCAGTTGCCGTTCTGGGGGCAGAAAATGCAGCGCTCTGTTACGGCGGCATGGCGCAGGCAGACATCGAATGGAGAGCAGCGCTCTCTTCGATGACAGTCGAGGCAGGCATTGGGGTGCCTGGAGAGAATGAGCTTCAGGGTGCTCCGCCGCATCTTTTGAAGAAGATGCGACTTTGTCCGGACGGACATTCCATCGGCAACGGGGGTGGCGCAAGCCAGTTGGGGGCCGGTAACCCCATCTACTTCGACGATGCAGAGACGGCAGGCCCTGTCGGGCTGTAGCTCGGCCAGTGGCCTCAAGTCGGGGTAGCTACAGAGGCTGGGTATGTAGCTCCCGGCCTTATGGGCCGCATCAAGTAGGGTCGCACCCTCTTCGACCTTGATCTCCCGGGAATCGATCCTGAGAGTGATCTCTTTCACTTTGCACCCCTTCGGCGATTTAGCTGGTTGCACATCTTGAAAGGCAAAAAAAGGAGTCCGGTCACCATACATTCGTGTATGTAGCCGAACCCCTAACAAACCTTGTTGAGAACAACGATGAGCGCCCCTTGCTTCGCCCCGCAGGTTGCCAGCATCCCAGCTAGCCTCACTAGGAACCCTTCATAGGCGCTAGTGATTCTTGCGAGCTTCCAGTGTTTAGTATACCGAGGAATGGCACGTTTTTCAAGGCTGCGTGCAGTTTCTCAGGGCCAGCGGTTGACCCCGAGGTAAAACATGTAGGGGCGTTCAATTGAACGCCCCTACTCATACCCAGTAGAACCCTCGGTAGCGTCGTGACTCCTGTCACGACGGAATATGCGTTGCCACTCCTGTGGCAACGCTACGGTCTGCTTCCGCAGGAAGGGTAGAGAAGGCGTTTGATGTGTAGACCTAATGTCATCCCCGCGCAGGCGGGTATCCAGAAGCAATAACAGGTAGAGTGATAAGCAAACTTGCCGATCCCGAATCCACTTGTGACTAAAGCAAGGGAGACTGCTCCCTGTCGGAGCCAGCCTCCCACATTTCAAATCGATTCCTTACGATGCTACGAAAGCCGCTGCTTCGTCCTGGCGATGATCTGTTCCTGCACCTCTTTGTGCATATCCGTGAAGTATGCGCTGAATCCGGCCACCCTCACCACCAGGCTCTCATGATTCTCAGGGTGTACCTGCGCATCCCTCAACACGGTATCATCTATCACGTTACCCTGGAGGTGGTGTATCCCCAGATTCACAAACGTCCTCAGATATGCCACAAACTTCGACCGGTTATCCCCCTCCAGGAACTCCGGATACCACCTCTGGTTGAACAGGTGGTTGAACGTCAGCATGGGGTCTATCTTGGCCACCGACTTCAACACCGCCGTCGGCCCCTTCTTGTCAGTCCCCACAGCGGGAGATACGGTGCCATCCGTGAACATATCCCGGTCTTTCCTCCCATCAGGCGTAGCGCCAGTCAATCCGCTGAAAGACATGTAGGCCGCGCTGCCACTGCCATCCGACTGCACATTGAAACCGTATATCGTCTTGAACTGGTGTATCGTCTGGCATGTCCTGATGTGGACATCCCGGGCAAAGAGGTCAACGTAATCATCGTCGTTGCCAAACTTCGGCGCATCCAGGAACTTCTGCCTCAGCTCTTCATGCCCCTCCCAGTTGTCCTTGAGAGCCTGCAGCAGCTCCTCCATGGTCACTACCCTGTCCTCGAAGATCAGCTTCTTCATCGCCGCCAGCGCATTCACCGTCGTCGTCTGCCCCACCGGCTGCATGTTCGT
>QIGA01000032.1 GCA_003229915.1 Chloroflexota bacterium | reverse complement strand
GAACCCCTTCCTCCTGTGAGGAAGGGGTTCCGCTCGCGTTTGGCAATGGCGACGGAGAGGCCCAAGGTCCCTCTCCTCTACAAAAGATATGCGGACTTATGGACTGCACTTTACACTTGTCTTAAGCCATTAGTTCATGAGAACATGCTTGTGCGCTACAGTCCGTAGACTACAAGGACTGGGGAATCGCTTGAGTTGGGCGTGTTTCGCGAGCCCAAAGTTCGTCCACTTATGGGCTGCCTGTTCGTTTGTCTTTGAATATGGAGAAGGTCCCAAGCGCCTTGGCGATGAGCTGCCCACCGTGTTTTATCTCTGATTCCAGTGTAGCGAGCCTCTTGCTTCTATGAATCAGCTTTGTGTCACAAATAAGCGTGCCCGATGTTACCGCCTTGAAATAAACGATCTTGGTCTCAATGGTCGCGCACAACTCATCTTCATCCATGCAAGTATAGAGCGCCGCACCCATACCAGTATCCGCCATTGAATAGGCAACCCCACCATGCAGAGTTTTGTGAGGATTTAGCAATTTCTCATTTACCTCCAGGAGGCACTGACTCCAGCCATTTTCGCACCTGGTAAGCGCCAAGCCTATCAGATCACCGAATGGATCAAATCCCTCTGTTTTTTGAGGAAATTTCTTCGGCACGGACACCTCCTCCACATCTCTAGCACTTACCGCTAGCTGAACTGCTGCGCTATGACTTCTCGCAGGCCGCTACTTACTCTCTACGGGAGCGGTTATCTGCCGGTATAGACACCCTGAGAGGATGGTTGCAAGCTCCGACATGTGCCCTTGCTCCGTCCATCTGGTCATGCCGTCAGTCAGGTCCGCCAACACCTGCAACTCATTCTCAGTCTCGATCTCGTAGAGTGCCAGGAACTTACCTCGTTCTTCAGCGGGGTTGCCGCTCTCATACCGAGAGGCACGCACTATCCCGGGAACACTCAGAACATCCGGCAGGTGCGTATTCTCGTACCAGTCGTTGAACTCCTTCTCTCTCATGGGGTCGTTGCAGTTGGTTTCTACGGCCAGAAGCCACCTCGCCATCTCATCTCTCCTTTCGCAGCATGGTTTGTAGATTCTATCATAATTCTACGCAAATCAAAAAGAATATGCCTGTCGGGATTCCAGGTTGACGCCCCACAATGACAACCTGTATTTCCACAACAATACAACGGAAAACCAGGCGTCCAGCGCTGTGCACTGCTGGTTTTTCACCTCGCGCAAGATTCGTATTGAAATAGTTAAGTCTGGTATATATAATAGGCCTCAGGTAAAGAGAATTGATGTCTTGCATCCCCGAAATCTATTAACGGACTTCTAATTATAGGGCTGCATTTGGTAGCCCTTTGGCATATGTACGCTTTTCACTAAGATACTAAGCCGAGCCACATATGTTTGATCGATTTATTGAAGTTAATAGCACATTTCCCAAGACGGCCCATGTTTTGGAGCACAAGCGCCAAGGCGGGCTCGTATTTGGATGGCTCTGCACGTATGTCCCCGAGGAAATCATGCATGCGGCAGGGGCGCTGCCTGTCAGGATCACTGGCCACAATCAGGAGACAGAGCTCGAGGATGGCAGCGCTTACCTTTATGTCAATAACTGCTCTTTCTCACGAAGCTGCTTGCAGATGGGACTCCGAGGGGGATATGATTTCTTGGATGGTGTGGTCGGCAGTTCTACCTGTGATGGCGCCCGCCGGCTGTTTGATTTGTGGCGTAACTATATCGAGACACCGTTCCATCATGTGCTCACAATACCGCGCAAGTCTACGCCGGAGGCACACGCACTCTATTATCAACAGGTTGTGCAGTTCAAGGAGCGCCTGGAGGAGTTCCTGGGCATTCAGATAACAGACGAGAAACTTCACCAATCCATCGACGTATACAATGAATCGAGGACACTCCTCAAGAATCTTTATGAATTGCGGAAGCTCGACAACCCGCCTATCAGCGGCGCCGAGACCATGGAGGTGCTCAACGCCAGCTTCCGCATGCCCAAGGAGCTATTCAATGAGTACCTCAAAGATCTGCTGCGCGACCTACCGAGTTCCGGGCATACTCACAACGGCCTGGCTCGCTTGATGGTTACTGGCAGTGTTTTGACCAACCCCGAGTTCATCAAATCCATCGAGAACCAAGGGGCGTTGGTGGTAGCTGACGATCTTTGTACCAGCACCAGGTATTGGTCCGATCCTGTCGAGCTCAATGAGGATACAACCCCGCTGCAGGCCATCTCCCGGCGTTATCTGGACAATTTCCCGTGTGCCCGGATGTTCCCATCAGACAAGCGCTTCAATCGCATACTCTCTCTTGTCCAGGATTTCAAAGTGGATGGCGTAATCAGCCAGATTATCAGGTATTGCGTAGCCTACGCCCACGATCTGCCATTACTTACCGAGAGACTACGGGCAAACGGCATACCAATGTTGGCCCTTGATGTGGAATACGGTACTTCGGGCTCAGGGCAAATTCAAACCAGGGTCCAGGCATTCCTGGAAATGCTGGGGGCAAGGAAGAGATGATCCACACCGGAGAGAAGAAGGACAAGATCGACGCGATCATACGAGCTTGCGGAGTTATGCTGAGGATGAATAAGGTGCGGCCCGATGCACGCGAGAGCGAGAATATCTACTATCAGATGCTGTCCAACTACTTCACCCGGCTCCAGGATGCCAAAGACGAAGGCAGGTTTGTTGCCGCCCATACTGTGTTCTTCCCCACTGAGATACTTTATGCCATGGACATCGTACCGATGCACACCGAGACCACCACCTGGATGATATCGCTGTTCACCGGTGAATGCGCTGACCTTCTCTCCGCAGGAACAGATCTGGGGCTGGCCTCCGAAATATGCACGCCGCACCGGGGCCTGGCTGGAGCCTTTGCTTCCGGTGCCTTGCCTCGCCCCAATGTGATGCTGTGGTCTAACCTAATATGTGACAATACGGCCAAGAGCGGTGAGCTGCTCATGGAGATCAACCGCTGCCCCGGCTTCTTCATCGACCACCCCTTCCAGCATAGCGAGGATGAAATGAAGTACCTTGTGGGGGAACTGAACAGTATGATAGGTTTCCTCGAAGAGCAGTCAGGGCACAAAATGAATTGGGATCGGCTGGCAGAGATCGTAGCCCGAATGGATAGGCAGATTGAGCTCTTCCGCGAGATTTGTGAGCTGCGCAAGGCAGTCCCGTCTCCATTCCACACCCAAGGATTCCTGGAGCTACTGACCATCGACTATCTGTTTCCCGGTCAGCCTGAGGCAACCGACTACCTGGAAACGCTGCGCCAGGAGTTAGCCGACATGGTCAAGAACGGTGAGGGGGCTGTATCCGATGAGCGTTTCCGGCTGATGAGCTTCTTCATACCGCCAATGCACCTGATAGGGTTCCTGGAGAGAATTTCGCAAGAATATGGTGCGGTGAGTGTAACCGAACCATTCTTCACCTACTGGGGAGAGGGAAGGCTCGACCCCAACAGGCCGCTGGAGAGCGTGGCCGAGAAGTCCTATATGATCCCTGAAACGCGCATGTACGGCCCGCTCGACGATCGCGCTTTGAAGAGCATAGTTGACTGCGCCGAGCAGTATAGGGTTGACGGCGCAATATACTATGCTGATGTCGGCTGCCGCCACACCTGTGCTACGATCAAGCTGTTCAAAGATATTCTGAACGAGATCGATGTACCAGTGCTAACTTTGGACTGTGACGTAGTAGACCCTACCATTACCTCCGAAGAGGAGGTGCGCGAGAAACTGGAACGGTTCTTCGAGCTTCTAGAAGACAGGTAATCATTGAGTGATATGAAAGCTCTAGGCATAGATATAGGCAGTCTGACCACTAAAGTAGTCATCCTGGATAGTAATGATGCACTTTCCTTCAACGTCACACCATCCGGTGATGAGCCTGAATCAAGTGCCAGAGCAGCTCTGGAGGAATCTTTGGGCCAGTCTGAGCTAAACCTCGATCACGATTTCTATCTTGTGTCAACTGGAATAGGGGGCAAACTCCTTCCCTTCACTCAGCAGCAGAAAGCTATTACCACCTGTCTGGCGCGAGGTGTTCACTACCTTTTTCCCTCAGCGCGACTGGCGATAGATATCGGGGCTGAAAGCTGTAACGTCCTCAAGGTCAACGAGCGAGGACGCATCAAAGACTGGGTCAACCACGACAAATGCGCTGCCGGCACCGGGGTATTCTTGCAAAAAATGGCGAAAATAATGCGGATGCCCCTGGAAGAGATGTCAAAGCTCTCTTTTCGTGCCAGCTCCGGCCCCGCAATCACCGGAACCTTCGCCGTATTCGCTGAATCTGAAGTTATCTCGCATGTGCACCGCGTCCCTCCTACCCCCAAGGAGGAAATCGTCGCTGGCATCTATTCCTCCGTGGTAAGCCGCATCATGACACTATGTAAAAGAATCGGGATTGAGAAGGATGTCGCTGTCGTTGGCGGCGTGGCATTGAATAATGGCTTGGTAAGTATCCTGGAGAAAGCGATGGGCTTCGAGATTCTGGTGCCCGAGGCACCTCAGATCGCCGCCGCACTGGGTGCCGCCGTCATCGCAAGGGAGAGCATCGAAAAAGGGGCAGACAGGTGATAGTCGCCGGTATAGATGTCGGTTCTCGGGCAGCCAAGGCTGTAGTGATAAGTAACGGCTCCATTCTCTCATCGGTGATCTGTGATACTGGCCCCGAGAGCGTCAAAACCTCCCGGGCAGCGATGGCGGAGGTTCTGAAGGGCCCCGGTCTATCTCTGGATGATATACAGTATGTCGTCGCCACCGGCTATGGAAGGGTGCTTGTCCCCTTCGCTGATGAGAATATCTCCGAAATAAGCTGCCACGCACGAGGTATCAACTGGTACTTTCCCAGCGTGAGAACCATCCTCGACATGGGCGGTCAAGACTGCAAAGCAATTAGCTGCGACGGTAACGGGCTGGTGACCAACTTTATTATGAATGACAAGTGCGCCGGCGGTACCGGCAGGTTCCTCGAAATGATAGCTGAAGTGCTCAACACCTCGTTAGAAGAGATCGGAGAGCTGTCACTTTCTTCAAGGAATGCCATCCCGTTCAATACCATCTGCGCCGTCTTCGCCCAATCAGAGGCTATCGCCCATTTCAGGAAAGGGGTGACCAAAAGCGACATTCTCGCTGGTCTACATGAGGCTATAGCCACGCGCAGCCTCAATCTTTTGAAGCGAGTATCTATAGAGAGGGACTTCAGCATCACCGGAGGCATTGCCAAGAACAGCGGCATGGTAGCCAAGCTTAAGGAAAAGGTCGGCTTAGACCCGCTCCTCTGCGAAGACCCCCAAATAGTGGGAGCCCTGGGAGCAGCCCTTTTCGCAGAGGAACGCTGCAACACTAGCGTACAGGGCATGAAGATTCATTATGGCTACGCCGATGGCACGGGTGATTATTTCATTACAATCGATTCGGGCCAATGCGATGGTTGCGGCGATTGCGCAAGAGTATGCCCAGCCGCAGTTCTGATTGTGGCCAGGGAAGACGGTAGACATCCGAAAGCCGAGCTGAAAGAGGAGGCGAGGAAGAACCTTGCTTTCCTATGCCCGGGATTCTATTCTTGTAGTGATACCCATAAAATAAACTGCCACAGCGTATGCCCGAAGGACGCGATAAGCCATAGTTGGTAGGACTAGAAAGAGGAGGGAACATGCAAGATTCAGGCAATACCGGTCGGATGGTGAGAATAGCAGTTGATACTATGGGCGGTGACCATGCTCCTGCCGACATAATCAAAGGAGCGGTTCAAGCAGCAAGAGAATTAGATGCAGAGATTATTCTGGTAGGGCCCTTAATGGAAATCGAGAGAGAGTTTAGCAAGCACGATACCGCCGGTCTGCCCATTCGCCTTGTCGACGCCAGTGAGGTAATCGTGGACGGAGAGCATCCAGTATTGGCTGTGATGCGAAAACCCAACAGCTCTATAGCTGTGGCTACCAAGCTGGTGCAGAGCGGCGAAGCTGATGCCGTGGTCAGCGCTGGTTCAACCGGCGCTTGTATGGTATGTGGGATGCAATACTTGGGCACATTGCCAGGCATAGACCGACCTATGGCCGGGGGGCCATTCCTGCAGCTTTCCCCAGAGACCTCAGTTTTCGACATGGGAGTCAACGTGTACTGCCAGCCTGATCAACTGGTGAACTTCGCCGTAGCAGGGTGCGTCTTTGCCAGAGCTTTCCTGGGAATAGAAAACCCCACGGTTGGGCTGCTCAACGTCGGTTCCGAAGCAGGCAAGGGGAACCAACTGGCCAAGGAGGCCTATCCGCTACTACAGAAGAGCGGACTCAATTTCATCGGTAACGTAGAGGGCATGGATATATCCAAAGGTAAGGCCAATGTGATTGTCTGTGACGGTTTCGTAGGAAATATACTGCTGAAGTTCTGCGAGGGTCTCGGCGAAGTTGTTAGAGATTGGCTCCTCAACGAGTTGAAGGGAAGCGTCTCACAAGCCGAGCTGGAAGAGGTTACTTCAAAGCTGTGGAGGTTGATGAGCCCCGGAGCAGTACTCGGAGGCGCTCCCTTATGGGGAGTTGACGGGCTGGTTATGGTCTGTCATGGAAGTAGCCGGGCTCCGCAGATAGCCTATACCATCAAGGAAGCGAAGGCCTGCATCGAAAGCGGCTTCATAGATCTGCT
>QIGA01000053.1 GCA_003229915.1 Chloroflexota bacterium | reverse complement strand
GGGCTCATAGCAGCCAACGTCGAGAAAACTGCTCGCTCTGTGCTTCACAGGGAACAGAGCAGTAGCTAATCTTCTTCCTCTTCTTCATCCTCGAAGTCCTCATCGCTGAATTCACCGGCCTCGCGTCCCTGGTACACTGTTACGATGAAGTCGTCGCGGGCAACGTCCGCTGACATTACCAATTCTTCGTCTATGTGATGATAAATGAGGTCCTGAATAGCATCTTCAGTAAACTTTTCGCTGATGCACAGAGTGGCATAGACTATCGAGGGGGTGTAGTGGAGGTCCACCCTCCCTACTCGCTCATCACCGTCGGTGATAAGGTAGGCTTCGGAATATGGGGTACGGCACTCTCTTTCGAACTGGTAGTCTGCCATAGTTAGTCCTCCTTTTTCAGTAGTCGTGCACTTTGGGCCTCAGGGACGAATATGTCCGTTGCCCAGCACTATCCATTTGTAGGTGGTCAGTTCCCTGAGACCCAGAGGGCCTCGGGCGTGGAGCTTTTGAGTGCTAATTCCTACCTCTGCCCCCAACCCAAACTGACCGCCGTCGGTGAAGCGAGTACTGGCGTTCGTGTAGACACAGGCGGCATCAACCTCGTTCAGAAACCTCATCGCTGCTGTATAGTCCTCTGTCACGATGGCTTCGGAGTGCCCCGACCCGTGACGTTCTATGTGTTCCAACGCCTCGTCCAGAGAATCGACCACCCTGATGGCAGCAACTAGCGCCAGGAACTCCTTGCCCCAATCTTGCTCAGTAGCGGGCACCACCGTGACCGATGGTAGATGTTGTAGGCACTCCTGTGCTCGCTGATCGCAATGCATCTCTACGCCTGCCTTGCCCCATTCGGCGGCAATCTTTGGCAGGTAGCTATCCGCTATCTCGGAATGAACCAAGAGAGTGTCTAGGGCGTTGCACACCGTGGGGCGCTGCACCTTGGCATTATGGGCAATGGCCACCGCCTTGTCGAGGTCAGCGCTGCGGTCAATATAGGTATGGCAGACGCCTATTCCACCAGTGATAACGGGCATGGCGGCATTTTGCGCTACATAGTTGATCAGTTCGGCTCCACCACGTGGGATGACCAGATCGATGGCGTCTCTCATCCTCAGCATTTGCGCTACTAGTGCGCGGTCGGTGGATTCAATGAATTGCACGGCTCCCTCGGGGACACCGGCTTGGTAAGAAGCATTCTGTATTACCCTGGCTAGGGTCGAGTTAGAGTGTATTGCCTCCTTGCCTCCGCGGAGTATGACGGCATTACCGGACTTAAGGCATAGCACAGAGATATCGACTGTGACATTGGGGCGGCTCTCATAGATGGCTCCGATTACCCCCAGCGGAACGCGGCGCTTGCCGACTTGAAGGCCGTTGGGTAGCGTGCGCATTTCGAAGGTCTCTCCCACAGGGTCGGGTAGCGCGGCAACTGTTTGGGCATCCGACGATATTGCATGGATTCTTTCCGAGGTCAGGAGAAGCCTATCGAGCATGGCGGTGCCCATGCCTGACTTTTCGCCTTCGGCATAGTCCAGGCGATTGGCAGCCAGAATATCTTTCTCATTGGCTATGAGTGCTTCAGCGATAGCAAGCAAAGCTCTGTTCTTGATATCAGTGGGCAGATACGCCAGCTTCTTTGAAGCGGCTTTGGCCGCTCTGGTCTTGGCCTCAACCTCATTCGTGGAAGTATTCATTTCTTGCTCCTTTCGACATCTAGAGCATAACCAGGTTATCGCGGTGCATCACCTCGGCTCCGTACTCATAGCCCAGAAGCTCCATAATCCTATTGGAGTGAGCCCCCTTGATAATGGCTATGTCATCTGAGCTGTAATTCGAGATGCCGCAGGCGATACCCATTCCCTTTTCATCGTCCATGATATCTACAATGCCCCCTCGTTCGAATCTACCGCTGATCCGGGTGATTCCTGCGGGGAGCAGGCTCTTGTTTTGCTCTCGTAGCGCTGCTACCGCGCCGCGGTCGATGTAAATACTTCCTTTAGAGGTCCGGCTCAGTAGCCAGCGCTTGCGGCTTTCGAGTTTGGATGTGGTGGGCTGAAAATAGGTGCCGATTTCTTCACCGGCAGCTAACCTGATCACGACATCACGCTCTCGTCCATCGGCAATCACTACCGCGACCCCTGAAGCCGTAGCCAGCTTTGTCGCCTCGATCTTGGTCATCATGCCTCCGGTGCCCTGGTTGCCACAACTTGCGCTAGCTAGGTCTACGATGGATTCATCAATTCTGTCAACACGTTTGATAAGTTGAGTGTTTTGGTTCTTGTTGGGGTCAGCGTTGCAAAGGCCAACGGTATCAGTGAGCAACATCAAAAGGTCAGCGTCGACCAGGCTGGCTACCATGGCGGACAGGTTATCATTATCACCGAATTTGGCCTCTTGAATCTCGTCGATGGCCACTACGTCGTTCTCATTAACGATAGGTATGACGTGGAGTTCCAGGAGCGCCAGCAAAGTGTTGCGCGCATTGAGGTAGCTGAGACGGCCGGTTAGATCGCTTCTTGTGAGCAAGGTCTGAGCTATGGTGATCTCATGCCAGCCGAATAACTGGTCATAGGCATCCATGAGGCGACTTTGTCCAACCGCTGCCAGCACCTGCTTGAAGGGTATGTCTTTACGCTCCTTGACAAGCCCCAGATGTTGCCTGCCCGCGGCGATTGCTCCCGACGAGACAACGATTACCTCCAAGCCTTGTTTGTGTAACTTGGCCATTTGCCCTACCAGGGAAGACATTACCTCGAGATTGAGGCGCTCGCTGCCCCCGGTGAGCAGATTGGTACCCAATTTGATCAAAACGCGGTGATAACTCATGGAGACTCGCTCCTAATTATAGCAACGAGGTAAAGAGGGAGCAACGACTGAGGTTGATTTGCTCGTGATGGGTCAGGAGTCCTTGGCAAGCGTAGCGAGGAACTCGGCGTTTGATGAGGTCTTGGCTAACCTCTCCAGTATCTTCTCCGTGACCTCGGTGGAGCTCATAGAGTTGGCATTGACCAAGCTGGCCATTCGCCGCAATACCCATATTTGCCTCAGAGCGTTCTCGTCGAGGAGTAATTCCTCCTTCCTGGTACCGCTGCGCTGGATATCTATAGCAGGGAAGATCCTGCGCTCCGCGAGTTTGCGGTCAAGATGGAGTTCCATATTTCCGGTGCCTTTAAACTCCTCGTAGATAACTTCGTCCATCCTGCTGCCAGTGTCGACTAGGCAGGTAGCGATGACCGTTAAGCTTCCGCCCTCTTCCATGTTTCGGGCTGAGCCAAAGAATCTCTTTGGTGAATACAGGGCAGCGGGGTCAACGCCTCCGGAAAGAGTACGGCCGCTGGAGGGCATCTCAAGATTATATGCACGCGTGAGTCTGGTGATACTGTCGAGCAGAATTACCACGTCGGCTCCCAGTTCGACTAACCTTTTAGCACGTTCGAGCGCTACCTCAGCTACCCTTGTGTGTTCTTCCACTGGCTCGTCGAAAGTTGAGGCAATCACCTCGGCCTCAACTGACTTTTTCCAGTCTGTCACTTCTTCGGGGCGCTCTCCAATGAGGCAGACCATAAGGTGGATGTCGTCGTAATTGGTTATGATGCCATTAGCGATGTGCTTTAGGAGTATAGTCTTTCCGGCCTTGGGTGGGGAGACAATCAATCCTCGCTGGCCACGCCCGATGGGAGATATTAAATTGATCAATCGGGCAGCTAGATTCTTGGCGGTGGTCTCCAGGTTGATCAGGCTGTCGGGGAAAACAGGGGTTTGTCGATCGAAGAAAGGCCTGCTTTTGGCTGCCTCTGGATCAAGATTGTTGACCGTTTCCACGCGAAGCAGACTGTGATACTTTTCGCCATCCTTCGGCAGCCTTACTTGTCCGCTGACCACGTCTCCGGTGCGCAAGGAGAAGCGGCGTATTTGCGATTGGGAAACATAGATGTCGTTAAAATCGAGGCGAAGGCTGGCTTGGCGCAGAAACCCGTAGCCCTCAGCCATGATCTCCAGGATACCGCCTCTGAAGGTATAGCCTTGTTGTTCAGCGTTTGCCTGAAGCAATCGCATAACGAGGCCCTCTTTCTTCATAGTGCTGATGCCAGTGATTCCGATTTCCTTGGCGTGGGCCAGGAGTTCTTCTCTGGTTTTGGTCTCAAGCTCGGTGATATTCATAGTCTTACTCCGTGATTAGATTACACAGTTTGGTAGGGAAAGCCTCAACGGTGTTACGGTTCGTGGGCTGTGGCCTATAACTTCTGGATACTCTGCCAATCCTCGGTGAAGCGGGTTATCCCGATATCGGTGAGTGGGTGTTTGATCATTTGCTTGAGCACATTATAGGGTATAGTTGCGATGTCTGCTCCCGCCTTGGCAGCAATGACAACGTGCAATGGATGGCGGATGCTGGCTGCAAGCACCTGGGTCGGCATCTTGTAGTGATCGAACACCTTCACAATATCGGAAACAAGTTGCATACCATCGTGGCTGATATCATCAAGTCTGCCTACAAACGGGCTGACGTAGGTTGCTCCAGCGATCGTGCCTAGCAATGCCTGGTTAAGAGAAAAACAAAGAGTCAGGTTGGTTTTAATGCCCTCCCTGGAGAGAACCGAGATGGCTTCCAACCCACCTTCTGACATCGGGATCTTGACTACTACATTGGCAGACCATGAGGAGACCTCTCTTGCCTCCTGAATCATAGCCTTCGGTTCGAGGCTGAGCACCTCGGCGCTAATAGGCCCATCAATGATGGAAGCGATTTCCTCGATAACCGACTTCATATCCTCTCGTTTTTCTTTGGCTATCAAGGAGGGATTAGTGGTGATTCCACTAATTACACCTAATCTGGCAGCTTGGCGAATCTCACTGGTGTTGGCGGTATCGAGGAAGATACGCATTCGGCTTACCCAAATATATCACATGTCGATGATTTTGTCTATAGAGATCGCGGATAGTTAGTTGTTTACATTCGATTCGAGGGGTAAAGGACGTTGATCGCCTACTCTCAATGTTCTCTTAGCCATTCCCACGAACTCACGAAAGAGGGGGTGAGGCCGGTTGGGACGGGAGGCGAATTCCGGATGAAACTGGGTCCCCACCATCCAGGGGTGGTCGGCAATTTCGCTTATCTCCACCAGTTTGCCGTCTGGTGAAAGACCGCTAGGGATAAGCCCTGCTTTGTTCAGAACCTCCCTGTATTCGTTATTGAACTCAAAGCGGTGGCGATGGCGCTCACGGACCGAGGGAGCACCGTAGGCAGCAGCAGCATGAGTATTCGGCATTAACTGGCAGGGGTACAGTCCCAAGCGCATGGTACCCCCTTTTTCCTTGAGCTCCTGCTGCTCGGGGAGGAGGTCAATCACGGGGTAGGGGGTATCCTCGTCAAATTCCCTGGAGTTGGGTTTGCCTGAGTTCAATACATGGCGCGCATATTCGATGACCATGATGTGCATACCCAGGCATAGTCCCAGATAAGGCACACCGTTCTCACGGGCATATCGAGCTGCTTTCACTTTCCCCTCGATGCCGCGATAGCCAAATCCCCCGGGCACCACAATCCCGTTTGCCGCGCGCAACAGGGCTTCAGCTCCATTCTCTTCCAATTCCTCCGACTCGATCCAGACTATCTCCACATCGCGGTCGTGGTAGAGGGCGGCGTGGTGCAATGCTTCTTTCACGGATAGGTAAGCATCCTGCAGTTTCACGTATTTGCCCACAAGGGCAATGGATATAGGCTCCTTGGGCTTTTTCATCCTCTCTATCAACTTGCGCCATTCATCCAGGTCCTGCTCTGCCGCCGGCAACTTTAGCCGATCGATAATGATTTTCCCCAGTCCAGCCTCATTCAGAGTGAGGGGCACCTCGTAGATGGAGGGCATTGTGGGAAGGGGAACGACAGCGCGCCTCTCTACGTCACAGAACAAGGCGATTTTACCCTTGATTTCATCGGAGACAGAGTGGTCGCTCCGGCAGACAATGATATCAGGTTGGATTCCTATGCTGCGCAGTTCCTTGACGCTGTGCTGAGTAGGTTTGGTCTTGAGCTCGCCAGTCGGTGCGATCAACGGAAGAAGCGTGACATGGATGTAGAGGACGTTATCCCGTCCTACGTCATTTCGCATCTGCCGGATAGCCTCCAGGAAGGGCTGGCCCTCGATATCTCCTACCGTGCCCCCGACTTCCACAATTACTACCTCTGCCTGGCTCAGATCGGCTACTTCGCGGATGCGTTTCTTTATCTCAGTGGTGACATGGGGCACCACCTGAATAGTGCCTCCCAGAAAATCTCCTCGTCTCTCTTTGGCTATAACGGCGTTGTATATCTGACCTGTGGTAACGCTGGAAGCGCTGGTCAGGCTGGTATCCATGAAACGCTCATAGTGACCGAGGTCCAGGTCGGTTTCAGCGCCGTCTTCAGTGACGAATACCTCCCCATGCTGGAAGGGAGACATGGTTCCGGAGTCGACGTTGAGGTAAGGGTCTAGCTTCTGTGCTGTGACACTTATGTTGTAGCTTTTGAGCAGCCTGCCGATGGAAGCGGCGACGATTCCTTTACCTATCGAGCTAACCACGCCGCCGGTGACGAAGATATACTTTGCCATCAATCTTCTTGCTCCCTTTTAAATAGCATAAAATCGCCCTTTTGTCAAAGCTCTCCCATGGCCCCGAAATAGCGATTCAAAACCATGTTAGTATGCATTCTCTATGTCACTGCGAGGTACCCTGAGCCAGTCGAAGGATGAGGGCGCTATGAACCCCACCCGTAACCCGT
>QIGA01000252.1 GCA_003229915.1 Chloroflexota bacterium | reverse complement strand
CACCAAGATTCTGGCTGACTACGGTGCCGATGTTATCAAGGTTGAGAGGCCAGGCGTGGGAGACGGTGCTAGGGGGACGGGTCCATTCCCCGGCGATGAGCCGAATATTGAGAGCAGTGGGCTGTTTTTGTACCTCAACACCAACAAGAAAAGCATCACTCTGAACCTGAAGAGCAGCAAGGGGGTAGAGATTCTAAAGGAGCTGGCAAAACAGGCGGATATCCTAGTTGAGAACTTCAGCCCGCGAGTGATGCCCAGCCTGGGGCTGGGCTATGACACCTTGAAAAAGGTAAATCCTCGCCTAGTGATGGTTTCAATCTCAAACTTCGGGCAGACTGGACCTTATCGCGACTATAGAGCAACTGACTTAACCGTCTGGGGGTTGAGCGGTATACTTTACGAGTGCGGTGAGCCGGACCATGAACCGTTGAAAATGGGCTCTAATGTGTCTGAGTATGTGTCTGGGCTCTACGGCGCGCTGGTTGCTCTGTCGGCGCTGTACTATAGGGACGATGTCAGTGTGGGGCAACACGTGGACGTCTCGGCATGGGAAGCTCTACACACCATGCAGCCATCGATGACACTGGTCTTCTCCTACGCTGGATTCATCAGGAGGAGAGCAGGCATTCGTTTCCCCTGGGGTATTCTGCCGTGCCAGGACGGTTACATTGGGTTCTTCCTACCGACTCAAACTCAATGGGAGTCGCTCTGTACTCTCCTTGAGATGCCTGAGCTAAGAGATAAGCCTGAGTATGAAACTCCATTGACGCGTGAAGAGCATCGTTCATAGCTTCGTGGCTGCAAGGAAAGCGGATGGAGGGAATTTTTCACGCTGCTCAGGAGCTCAGGCTTCCTCTGACCATGGTTCCCAACCCTCAGCAGGTATTTGAGATGCCTCAGCACAAAGCTAGGGGGTATTTCGTTGATATTGACCATCCCATTGCGGGCAAGTTTACCTACCCGGGTGCTCCCTTTAAGCTCAGCGAAACGCCATGGCATGCTGGGCGTGCTCCATTGCTGGGCGAACACAACGAGGAGGTTTACTGCGGACGCTTGGGCTGCAAAAAAGAGTATTTAGTAGAGTTGAGAGAAGAGGGCACCATTTAGAGGAGTCGAATCATAGTCAAATAGGGGGTTGAGCGTGTCAGCATTGCCACTGCAGGGTCTGAGGGTAGTGGACGCCTGCATCTACTGGGCAGGGCCCATGGCTACCATGCTACTGGCCGACTTCGGCGCTGAGGTAATCAAAATCGAGTCAGTACAGCGTTTGGATTCCCTGAGGCTGCTCGGAGGGTGGCCAACTCCGGATGGTTACGAGTGGTCTGCCGCATTCAATGGCACCAACCGAAATAAGTATGGCATTACGCTCAACCTTAACCATCCCCGTGGCATAGAGATCTTTAAGCGTTTAGTGGAAATGAGCGATATAGTTGCTGAGAACTTCAGCCCGCGGGTGATGGAGAACTGGGGACTAACCTATGAGGTGCTGAAGGAAATCAATCCCCGATTGATTATGCTTTCCATGCCCGGCTTTGGCACCACTGGCCCCTGGCGAAACTACGTCACTTACGGGCCCAACGTGGAGATGGTGTCAGGCATGCCCACAATCAGCGGCTACCCTGGCGGGGAACCCATGATGACCGGCTATATAGCGGATCCCATCGCGGGATTGATGGGCGGGGTCGCTGTCATGGTTGCCCTGCGGCACCGCCGCCGAACGGGAGAAGGACAACACATCGATCTCTCCCAGATGGAGGCTGTTACCACCTTGATGGGGGGGCCTATCATGGAGTATGCCATGAATAAGAGGCTACAGCCTCGCAGGGGCAATCGGCATCCCTCCAGCGCTCCTCAGGGTGTGTACTGCTGCGAGGGTGACGATCAATGGGTTACTATCGCCGTTTCCTCTGAGGAGGAATGGGCCATATTTTGTGATGCCATGGGGAACCCACCGTGGACCAAAGATCAGGGGTTCAGCGACAATCTTAGCCGTTGTCAGAACCACGATGACCTGGATAGGTTGATCACGGAGTGGACCAGCCAGCGCAAAAAACATGAGGTCATGCGGATCCTTCAAGGGGCAGGAGTAGCCGCGGCGCCTGTTCTATCCTATGCGGATATCCTGACCGATGAGCATCTCGAGCGACGAGGTTTTTTCGAGACAGTCACTCGCCCTGTAACAGGAACACATCCCTATCCCGGTTTCCCCGCCAAGTTCTCCGAGACCCCGGTTTCCATTCGCAGACCATCACCAACCCTTGGTCAGGACAATGAGCATGTTCTTACCAAAATCCTCGGGATGACGGAAGAGGAGATCAAACAGTTGGCCGATGAGGAGATAATCGGCACGAAGCCGCAGGGATGGGCCTATAGCATGGAAGCCGATGAGGCAATTTCGAAACTGAAAGATATACATGGGAAAGACGCCTAAAACAAAAAACATACTCAACTCTAAGCGATCTTGAGGGTGGACAGTCAGAAAGCCAACGGTTACGGTGCAGAGGAGGTACAGCTATGAAAAATGAGTTCGACGTCATCATCGTGGGCGGAGGCCCTGGAGGTCTGGCAATAGGGTGTCTGCTGGCTAGGGAAGGGGTGTCCTCGGCAATTGTAGAAAAAGATCCGTTTCTCGGAGGGCGACATCGGTCGGTGGACTTCCACGGTTGCCGTGTGGATTCCGCCATTCACTTCCTGGTGTCATTGGCTGGGGCTGTAGAGAAGACCTCTATCTACAACTTCTTTTCTCTACTGGGGCTCCCTCTCGAATATAAGATAGTGCCCTGGGCCATGGGATTGGTTACCAAAGAGAAGCCTGGCGAAATCGGCTTCTTCGCGATGGACCCAAAACTGGGAGCGGCCAATTTCTTCGAGTTTTTCGCTTTCGCAACAGGAGTGGAAATGGGCGATACGGCAAAGGATGAGCTTATGAGGGCTGCCAACATCTGCGCTGATATGTCTGAAGAAGAATGCCACAAGGTGGTGAAAATATCCTTTGCTGACTGGATAGATCAAAACGTCAAAGACCCGATAGCTCAGGCGGTTATGCATGGGATGGAGCCCATTGTGGGTGCCCCGGTCAAGGATTTGAACTTTGGGTATGTTGCCAAAGCCTTCGGAGCCTTCATCACTTCTGGGGGCCCCCTGATTTGGTACCCCAGGAACGATACACTGGAGAATACGTTTATAGCTCCTATGGTCAAGTATTACACGGATCACGGGGGCGAGGTCATCACCAACAGGACGGTCTCTGATATTATTGTAGAGGACGGGAAAGCGAAAGGAGTGGTTGCTGCGGATAATCGTAACCGCTTCATGCTGGAGAAATACAACGCCCCTGTTGTTATATGTGCGATACCCATCTTCGAAGCAGCAGCAAGAAACGTCCTCAAGCCTGAGTTTCTAACACCTGACTGGGCTGAGTCCATCAGGCGGTGCGCAGCCCTGGCTGGCCCTGACCTATCAGGGTTTTTCCTTCTGCGTGAGGAGATTGTCCCAAGGGACGGATATGGCTGGATACATATCTTTGATACTGACTATGGCATCCCCACTTACGTAGGAGATTTAGCGCTGGGATCGTTTACTAATGCGGAAGAGCCGCCTGGAAAACAACTTGTGAGATCCCTTGTTGTTGGCTCTACGCCGACCAGTCGATTTGGGCTTACCCCTCCGATGGACACAGTGTGGGCAGGACATGGAAGGTGGAAGGAGTCTGTGGAGAAGGCATTTCCTGGCTTCAACGAAGCTATTGAATACGAGGGAATGAACCTGCAGCTCAACTTCACTAGATACGCCTATGCCGTCGTGCCCACAGAGATCGATATACAGTCACCGAATATCCGAGGGCTTTACTTTGCGGGCGACTCCATCTGGGCTGTGGGCAATCCCATGTCTGACAAGTGTTTCCAAATGGCCTTTCCTTTGTGTGAACGAATTCTTGAATATGTTCGCGCCTGATTCCAAGGCGGTAAAATTAGGAAGGAGAAAAGAATGCGCAGGCTTCTAAGAGTCAATCTTTCCAGTGGTTTAATAAAGGAAGAGGATATCTCAGCGAAGATAGCTGAAGCTTTTGTGGGAGGACGGGGCTTTGGCGCTAAATATGTCTATGATGAAATTCCTCCAAATATCGATCCGCTGGGTCGTGAGAATAAGTTGATGCTTGGCACCGGTCCCCTGGCGGGAACGAGCGCGCAATCCTTTTCCAAGTGGATGGCCTACACCAAGAGCCCGCTCACGGGCACCTTCATACGGAGTTCCGGGGGAGGAGATTTTGGAGCTTGGCTCAAATGGGCTGGGTTTGAGCTCCTGATCTTTGAGGAGAAGGCGGCAAAACCTGTCTACGTGTATATAAAGGATGGTAAGTATGAGATCCTCGACGCCAGTGCGATATGGGGTAAGACCACCAGCGAAGCTCAGTCATATCTGAGAAGGATACACGGAGCCAAAGCACGGATGGTTTGTATTGGCCCCGCCGCAGAAAAGCTGGTCCGCTACGCCGGCATCTTCAGCGGTCGTCGCACCGCTGGGCGTGGCGGTACCGGTACTGTAATGGCCTCGAAGAATCTCAAGGCGGTGGTAATAGAGGCTGACCGAAGTGAGAATCTGGCCGACCCAGAGGAGTTCAAAAAGCTGGTGCGGCAGCAGGTGAAGGGCTACAAAGAGTCACTGGGCTTCGAGCCATTTCGTGACTATGGGACTCCTATGGGCGTGGACATGGGAAACGCGTTGGGATACTTTCCGGTGCGAAACTTTCGCATGGGTATACTTGAGGGTCATGAGAATATCTCTTTTATGCAGTATGCTGCGATCACGCAGGAACACACCGGTTGCTATGCCTGCATGCTCAAGTGTGGGAAGGTTCGAACGGTGCCCGGTGGCCCCTACGCGGGAGCCACCAGCGAGGGCCCGCATTTTGAGACGATATGGGCCTTCTCTGGCTCCACGGGATGCGCTGATCTAGGAGCGACGGTGGTTGCTGACCATCTGTGCTGTGAGCTGGGGATTGATACTATCAGCACCGGCAATTCCATAGGCTTTGCCTATGAGCTGTTCGAGAGGGGCATTCTGACTACCAAGGATACGGATGGGCTGGTTCTCAAGTATGGAGACCCCGAGCCCATGCTCAAGCTCATAGAGAAGATAGGCAGTCGAGAGGGGCTGGGCGACATCCTTGCTGAGGGAGTAAAGAGAGCTGCTGAACATATCGGCAAGGGGGCCGAGGAGTATGCCATGCATGTCAAGGGTCAGGAGCTACCGGGGTACGAGCCGCGGGCAATGAAAGCATTGGGGATGAACTACGCTTTGAGCAACGTGGGCGCAAACCACTGCTACGGCTATGCTCAACAGGAGATGGGCAATCCAAGGCCGCGGGTTCTAGATCCGGCTGCCGATGAAGACAAAGGGGATGTCGTGAAATACAACCATGACTACATGGCCGCGCTTGAGCTCGCCATCGCTTGCACGTTCCCGGGCAATAATCTGGAGTGTTTCGGACTGGAGCTTGTGGCGAAGATGCTGGCAGCAGCGCTGGCGGAACCTCGGTTTGGGAGCGAAGACTATCTATGGCATGTGGCCGAGAAGGTATACAATCTGGAACGATGTTTCAACATCCGGGAGGGCTTCTCCAGGAAGGACGATACCCTGCCGAAGAGAATGTTCACCGAGCCCTTGCAAGGCGGCCTCCGCGACGGCGAAGTGATAAGAAAGCCGGATACTATCATAGAGGAGTACTACCAAGCACGGGGTTGGGATAACAACGGCATGCCAACAAAGGCGACCCTTGCCAGGTTGGGACTCCAGGAGGTGGACAAAGACATTGCCGGATTCAGAAGCTGAGGAGAATCAGATAGGTCATCACGTGTGATCCGGAATCAAGGAGGTGTAAGTGGCTGATGCGAGTTTCGACGTAGTGGTAATAGGAGGAGGCCACCAAGGGCTGATAGCCGCCAACTATATGGTCAGAAATGGCTATACAGTAGGCCTTTTCGAGCAGAGACGGGAGCTTGGTGGCGGCGGTGCCACTGAATCGCGGCCGATATCTGGTTTCCTCGGTAATCCCTGTGCTCATGTGGCGGGGCTTTGGGCCAGTCCTGTGAACCAGGATTTCAAGCTCCATGAAAGGGGGCTTAACTATATTTTCCCCCCCGTACATGCTTCGATGGTGTTTCCCGATGGAAGATGCATAGTCTCCTATCGGTCTATAGACTGGGACAAGGAAACGGGGATGGTCGTCCCGCAGCCGGAC
Organism: Chloroflexota bacterium; assembly: GCA_003229915.1. GTDB lineage: Bacteria > Chloroflexota > Dehalococcoidia > SZUA-161 > SZUA-161 > SZUA-161. The sequence continues at coordinate 1,317 of QIGA01000252.1, read as the reverse complement.
ATAATCGAGAAAAATATAAAAGAAGTTGAAAGGATCTCGCCCAGTGATGCCGATGTAATGGCTAAGTTGGCGGCGGATGGGAAGGTATGGGAATGGGGATTTGCGGCCATGCAGGTTCTGTGGAACCCTCCCGCTCTGCCAGATGAGATCGATCCTATCGAAGCTTTGATCGCAGACCCGAACTCCGGGATCGATCGCAGACATCAGTTTATGTCTGCAACTGAGTACGTCTGCGACCTCTTTGAGAGTGATGAGCTGAGAGCGCATTCACTAAGAATGCTCGGCTCTGCTGGAATATACCCTGATGACGCGGCCCCGCTGCCCGTAATGCTATCTAACGTGCCCCAGCAGGTCTTTGGATCGGCGGCGGTGTATACGAAGGGGGCACTCATAATGCCATCCATGCCTTTCAGAGGGCTCTGAGCGAAGAAGGAGGGCAATTCTTTGTGGGCGCTGATGTGGATGAGATACTGGTGGAGAACGGTCGTGCCACTGGAATCAAGCTGGCCGACGGCACTCAGATAGAGGCTAAGAAGATGGTAATCACCTCTATCGTGATCACCCAGACCCTTGCCAGACACCTGCGTGATGTGGATCTGGGTCCCAGCGGTGCTGAATATCGGAGAAAGATCGCCAAGCTGAGGACTGATAGAGGCCAGATATTCTGGGGGCATATTGCTTTCCACGAACTGCCGCAGTATATAGCGTCGGACTGGAATCCCGACTGTGGCCAGGCTCGCTGGATATTCATGGGCGATGCTGATATCGACTACCTTGACCGGGAGTACCGCTTCAATAATCAGCACATCAGGCCGGGGCAATGGCCGGAGAGGCTATACCTCTGGGAGGCTACTGATACCAAGTGGGATCCACGCTACGGCCCTCCCGGGAAACACGTTGCTCTACTGGAGGAGATGGCCTTCCCCGCCAGTTGGAGAACTGAGAAGGAGTGGATGCAGATCAAGAAGGAAGCCCCAGATCACTTCCTGCGAGTGTGGCAGAAGTACGCGCCCAACATGACCTGGGATAATGTGATAGCTGCCAACATAGACACCCCCTGGGATATTCAGCACAGGAGCGATAACTTCGTGGATGGCAACTGGGGATTGATAGCGGGCACTCCCAGCCAGTGGGGTGCGATGAGGCCTATTCCTGAATTTGCTCAGTACCAAATTCCTGGAATTGAGGACTTCTGGATGGCAGCAGGTTCCGGCCACTACTCTCTGGGGCTGACGGGTTGGGCTGGCTATAATTGCTATAAGAGAATCGCGCAGAAACTGGACCTGTGGAAGCCTTGGGAAGGACGCCTATACTAAG
>QIGA01000046.1 GCA_003229915.1 Chloroflexota bacterium | reverse complement strand
GGTGACCCCCATCATGATCAGCAACGGCCGCCGCATAGACCAGCGGACGACGATGTCCCAGGAAGGAGGTGTTTCCTGGTTCACCCAGCACCTGAGGCTCAACGGGTTCGACCCCATCGTTTTCGATGGCACGGATCCCGCAGCCTTCGTCTGGGCCATTTTAGAGATGGAGTGCCGGCTCGAGGCCGCCGCGGAGGTAGTACGATCTCGCGGGGACGGCTACCCGGTACCGCTGCCCTATGGCATAGCCGTAGCACCTAAAGGCGCCGGCTTCTACGGTGCGGGGACCAACCTGGCCCATAACCTCCCTCTCGGATCCAATCCCCACACGGACCTCTTGGCGGCTGAACGTTTCAACGAGAGCGCCCGCCGTTTATGGGTGCCCCCGGAGGAGCTCAATGACGCCATTAGCAAGTTCTGGCACCATGAGGCTTCCAGTCGGCCTCGGGAGCGAGATCACCCCTTGGCGCGCCGGGAGGTGCTGCTGCACGAGATTCCACCGCTTGTGTCACAGCCCGTGCCCAAGGACAGACGTGATCCATCTCAATGGACGCGGTCTTCACCGATGTACGCCGTGGATTCCATGTTCCTGGCAACCATTCAGGCCAACCCTCACCTACGGCCAAGGGTGGGCAATCCTGACGAGATGCGCTCCAACCGCATGCTCAGAACCCTGGATACACTAAAGTTCCGCGTGATAGACCCTGAGCCCAGTATCCCAGAGGACATCCACGGTGCCGTCATCACCGCCCTCAACGAGGAGGCAGTGGCTGCCGCCGCTCTGGCCAACAAGGGCGGCATCAATATGATCGTCACTTATGAGGCCTTCGGCGCCAAGATGCACGGCGTCGTGCGCCAGGAGATCATCTTCGCCAACCACTGCAAGGAAATGGGCCGGCCGCAAGGCTGGCTCTCGATACCTTTGGTGCTCACTTCCCATGTCTGGGAGAACGCAAAGAACGAGCAGTCTCATCAGGACCCGGTGATGGCTGAGGCCATGCTGGGTGAACCTTCAGATGTATCACGGGTGCTTTTTGTTCCTGATTACAACACCGCTGCCGTTGTCGCGCGCGGCGTCTACCAGACACAGGGGCAGGTCTGGACACTGGTGGTGCCCAAGATAGATAAAGTTGCAGATCTGTTCACCCCGGAGGAGGCTATCCGCCTCCTCGATCAGGGTGCCCTTCATCTGGACTGGGCGGGCCGCCAAGTGCCACAACAGCAGATAGTGCTGACGGCCATAGGGGCTTATCAGTTGGAGGAGGTGCTGAAGGCTTCAGCACGCCTGAGCGAGCGGGGAATCTCTCACTCCGTGGTCTACATGCTGGAGCCGGGGAGGTTCCGCAAGCCCCGCAGCGATGGCGAGCGAGCCCACGTGGTGCCAGGTGATATACAGGAAGATCTCTACCCAGCCTCTGTGCCAGACCGCATATTCGTCACCCACACCCGGCCAGAGCCCCTCCTGGGGACGCTGCAGCCGCTCCACACCGGCAACAGGACCTCCGCCCTAGGATTTGTGGCTAGGGGTGGCACTCTAACTGTCCCCGGGATGCTGTTCGTTAACCGTTGCACGTGGGCCCACATCCTGGACGAGGCGTCCCGACTTCTCAACATTGCCCGGGAGGAACTCCTCAGTCCCGAAGAACAGGTCGCTCTGGATGGCCGCGCTTCTCCGGAGGGGGTGATCATCTAGGTGGGAACGGGCGCAAGTCTGGAGCATGCTCCTCATGGGGTTCTTTACTTGCTCAGTTGATATCCTGCGCTTTTCTATTATCGCTGCCGGGTCGTTGGCCATGAGCTCGATGGGAAGCGGAAAGTCAGAAAGAGACCGATCCTATCATTCCAGTTGGTGCACAAATCAGGAGAGGCCACCAGATATCTACGCATACAGTGCCTCAAATGCCAGTCTGCCCGCTCAACGCATAAGGCTGGGTAAGAAGGTGGCTATCCCTGGAAACGCCAGCAGGAGGGCCAAGAATGCAATAATTGACAACCAGAAAGGCACGACAGCCCGGAATATCGTGTGGGGAGGAACATCTTTAACTATACCGCTTACCACATATACATTAATGCCGATGGGTGGTGTAAGCAAGCCGATATTCAACATTATCACCATAACTACCCCAAACCATAATCCATCAAAACCTAAACTGGTGACAAGCGGGTATAGAATGGGCAGCGTCAAAACCATGACCGCAATGCCTTCAATGAAAGCGCCGGCGAAGACCAAAAGGAGAAGGACAATCGCCAAGACTACATAGCGTGACATGCCGAGTCCCGCAACTAAATCGGTGATCCTAAATGGTATCTCAGTAATAGCCAGAAAGTGGCTAAAAATCATGGCCCCGATGAGGATAATAAATATCATAGCCGTCATCCTGGCGGTCTCATCAAGAGAGCTAACCAGACTGCTGTAACTGAGGCGTCTCGATGCTAACGTGAATACAAGCGCTGCGAACGCACCGATCGCCCCGGCTTCAGTAGGCGTAAAAACACCGAAGTAGATTCCACCCATAGCCAGACCAAAGATTGCAATAACGGGCCACGCTCCTCTTGACGAAACCAATCTGTTTCCAGGGGTGACATTGGCACTGCGAGGCGCAAGACTTGGATCGCGTCTCACCATAAGATAGATTGTGCCCATGAACAGAATCGCCTGGATGATGCCAGGCAATACACCAGCAATAAGCAGTTCGCCGATAGGCTCCTCTGTTAGTACTCCATACATAACAAGAATCACACTTGGGGGAATTAGAATGCCTAAAGTACCCCCTGCAGCAACGCAGGCTGTGGCTAGGCTGTCTTTGTATCCGTACTTTCTCATCTCAGGTAACGCAACCTTTGCCATTGTCGCTACGGTAGCGGTTGCTGAACCACAGATAGACGCGAAGGCGGCACAGGTTCCAACAGTTGCCATTGCCATTCCACCGCGAATATTTCCAAACCAAGCGTTAATCGACTCATAAAGCTTATGTCCCCATCCTCCGTACGAGAGGAACATGCCCATAAGGATAAAAAGCGGAATAACGCTCAGGCTATAAGAGCTTGCCGCAGCAAAGAGATCCATGCCCAGCTTACTAAGCCCTGCCTGAGCATTGGTCAAATACCAATACCCCAAGAAGCCGACTAGGAGCATAGACAGCCCTACAGGCATCCTGAGGGCGAAGAGCAATAATAAAACACCGATACCAATGCCCCCGACTAACTCAGGGCTCACGTTTCACCGCCTTGGCCAGCGAATCGAGGAGATTGCCCAGCAGGACGAAACAAAAGAGCAAACTTCCGAAGGCTGCGGCTATCAGGAATGGATAAACGGGCCATGCTAGCACACCGGAGACAATATGGCCTTGCCAGAGACGATGTGCATATACTGCCGACTGCCACACTACCAGCGCGAATAACGACAGGCTGAGGAAGCTGCTGATGCTATCAGCGATCGCCCTAACTCGGGCGGGGAATCTGGAAATGACTATATCTATGCTGATGTGACCTTTTCGAACCTGAGTATAGGCTAGGCCAAAGAAGACCAAGAGGGGCAACATTAGGTTGGTCAGCTCAAAAGTGCCTGGAACGGGCTTGTTGAAGAAGTATCGCGCAATTACATCTCCGACCGTAAGGAACATCATAAAGAGGAGGATTGCCATCCCTACTCCATGTGTTACCCTGGTGAGTCGGAGAAGGAACCTATATATAAATTTTATGTTCTCGGCCAATTTCCCGTTTATTTAAGGCCTATCTGTGTCAGCAGCAAGCTCAATCGCTCTGTCATATACTTCCTCTCCCGGAAGACCTTTCGCTTCGATGTCAGCTATCCACTTGTCATGCAGCGGCATAGCGGCATTTCTCCATGCGGCAAGTTCCTCTTGGGGTAGACTGTAGATCTCAATGCCTGCGTTCTCAAGGGCCTCAAGCCCATTTTGGGTGCCCGCGTCGTATGCTAAACCAGCCTTTTCAGACATCTGTTTACCAATCAAGCTTTCCATAATTTGCCGATCTTTCTCTGGTATCCGATTCCATGAGTCCACATTCATTACCATAAAAAAGGTGGACACGTAGAAATCACCTATCGTCACGTATTTACTAATTTCGTATAATTTAAAACTAGAGATACCTGAAAGGGGCATAAGAGCCGCGTCAACAACTCCTTTCTTTAAAGAATCGTAAAGATCGGTAACCGGCATCATTACCGGCGTTGCTCCCCATGCCTCGACCATTGCTTTCGTAGAAGCGGAAGGAGTTCGTACCTTCAGTCCAGCCAAATCGCTCATACTTCGTATTGGTTTATTGGATATCAACTGACCGGGGTCATTGGTCCATAGCCAGAGAACCTTGACTTCAGCATGCTCTGCCTTCAGCTCCGGGAATTCCTCGTATAATTCCCATAGTACGCTGCTGCCTGCTTCGGCAGAATCCACGATGAATGGCAACTCCATAACTGACACGAGAGGAAACTTGCCGGGTGTATAGCCGTGGAGTCCAAAGGTTATGTCGGCAATACCTGTCACTGCAGCGTCATATTGCCCCGTTGGTTTGCCCAAAGCTCCTGCTGGGTAGATAGTTATTTTCACTCTGCCATCGGTAGCTTTCTCGACTTCCTCTGCGAATGGCACCATAATATCCGTATGCTGAAGATGTCGCGCCGACATAAAATGAGCTAATCTCAACTCTATTACTTCCTCTGTCTGGCTACTGCAGGAAATTGTAAGAGAAAGCATAGTAGATATGAGAATCAAGTAGATTAGAGCTGAAACATATTTGTTACTCAACATCGCACACCTCGCAATATTCGTTGATTCGCTTTGTTCCCGGTCTGCATATTCTCCTCCTAATAGACGCGATAAAGTTATGTGGAACGAACGAGATTATGTTTGCCGCATTAACCTTCTTTCACTTTCGTTTTTGTATATGTAGTGGCAGTATTTTGCCCCGATCGGTGGTGAACGGCCACTTTCGCTTCACCTCAAGCGTTTTGGCCTGAGCCCATATATGAGTCATCATCCTGTTGGCGTCTTTTCCACTGCCCAATTCGGCTAATACAGTTTGGACAAGATCAGCTTCATCTATTTCGCCAACGGCGGGACTGACTATTATGTTCAGCCGAGTAAATCCCCTCATATCCTCACATTCAACCATCTGATAGTCATTTGGAGACCCGCCAAACCTTGAGGGAAGAACCTCATCTATAATCCTGAGCAAATCGAGGCCAACAAACGTCATGCCCTCGCCCGTTAGCTTATCGAAGCCACGTATGTTAAGGATATGTTCATCGAGTCCTATTTTATGAAAGCCACACCCACAATCTCTGGACTCTATAGTGCCATAATCACCACTCTCAACGTTGAGCATGACCTTAGGAGCCGATGGGAGCAGGGTGGTCAGTAAAAAGGCATCGATTGATGTGGCTGCATGAGCAACTTCCCTGGGGCGTTGGATCAATGCAAATGAATCTTTATACAAGTGGACGTCGTCTGTTGACGCCGGGTTGGTACATCCTGAGCCTACTACACCTGCCTCAGACAAGCCATAAGAAGGACAGACCATAGCTCCGACCGACTCCATCACCTTTCTTTTTGTTTCGGTCACAGGTTCGCCACCTACAATAAATGTTATGCCCTTTATATCCACACCGCTATCTCTTGCTGCCTCACATATTCTGACGGCGTGGCTAGTGTATGTCCTCAGCGAGCATCCACCTGTCTCCGATACCATACTGGCGATCCAATGGGCGACCTTTGATGCTTCGTTAAGCGGGACATATTCAGGCGTCGGTAGATTTGCTCGATACAGCCGACCCATCCAGATTATATAATTTGCCGCCAGCCGCTTCTGCAGCGAGGGCTTGAAGCCCTTCTTATGAACGGGAGAAAACCACTTCCTCGGGGTTATTCCTCCCTGTGCTGAGGTGAGTATTATGGCCGGCCCTACGCCTATGATAGAAAACCAGATGCCAAAAGGATAGCTCATTATGCCGTAGATGTCGTAGCTGATCAGATGATGTATTGTATACTTCGATGTTAAGAACTCAAAATCGTATATGGTCCTTGTACCGGTGCTGCGACTCGCACCGCTCATTGCCTCGATATGGCCTGCCAGTAGAGGGTTATCGAAGTCTCTTTCTTTGAAACGGAAAACATTTCCGCTTCTATGAATATCTTTCTTGCCCTTAAACTCTTCGTAACTTATATATACACCTTTGTCACTGAGAATCTTCAGAGCAGATTCCACCCCATCTGAAAGCACCATGTGTTCAAAGTCGCCATATTCACATCCCGCACACCTTAGCAGCTTCAGATAGGGGCTTCTCTCATTCTCGTAGACTGCTCGCTTGACAACAGCTAACAGGTGTTTATCCCTGTCAGCAAGCCTTTGTCTTAATATTTGCCTGCTTTGCTCAAGGGTGACCGGCTCTTTAAAGAATTTCCTCAGATCGCGCGCGAAGCGCCAGTACATTCCTGCTTTGCCAAGTATCAACACCTTTTCCTCGCATTACAGCAAGATATGAGCATTATATGACTTTCCTGCAAAAAGGTCGAGCGCTTTCATGTTGTCAGATTGTCGCTATAGCGTCAGAACCAGGGCCATCTCACTACGCTATACGGTGCCCTGGAAACAGGCAAACTAAGCCTGGATTGGGATGACTTGGCTCCCAGAATCAAGGAGTTCGGAACAAGACAGGATGAATTATGCAAGGCGAGGCTTCAGTTGGAGGACGAAATGGCAACTCACGGAGCGACGCACGTAGATGCGGAGACTGTAAAATCATATGCTGAGGACTTGAAGAGCCTGCTTGCCGAAGCCGACACCACTGAGAGCAAAGCTTTCCTTCGTTCATTCATTAGGCGCATCGAGATAAACAGGAGTGAAGCTGTAAT
>QIGA01000256.1 GCA_003229915.1 Chloroflexota bacterium | reverse complement strand
TTCGTTCAAAAATGCCTACTCTCATGCCGCCGTACTTTATTAGATAAAGCGCGAGTTGCAGACCTTTAGTGCCTCCTCCGACTATCACAGCATCAAACGCATCATCAGCCATCTGTACCTCCCTCCAGGATGTTCTAACCTATCCAACAGGGCAGGAAAAGCTAGAACTTGATCACGCTGCGTATTACCTCGCCCCGTTCAAGCGCCTCGAAGGCTTCGTTGATTTGGCCTAGGCTATAGGTGTGGGAGATCAGCTTGTCGATCGGGAGTTTGCCATCCATATACAGATCGATATATCTCGGTATATCAATGGAGGGACATATGTCACCCTGGACGGTTCCCATAAGGGTCTTCCCCAGAAGGAACTCAAAGGGTGCGGCGCTGATCATGGCGCCCAGTGGAGCCATCCCAACTATAATGCACTTTCCTCCGTAGTGAATCGAGGCAAAGGCCTGTGCCATAACATCTACGTTGCCGATACACTCCAGGGCATAGTCTGCTCCTCCACCGGTCAACTCCATAGTCTTTCCGACGGGGTCTTCCTTCTTGGCGTTGATGGTGTAGTCGGCGCCGAGCTTCTTGGCCATGCTCAGTTTCTTACTCAAGGCATCGACGGCTATGATCTTGCCTGCTCCGACCAGCTTGGCTCCCATGATGGCGCTCAGTCCCACGCCACCGCAACCATAGATGACAATACTCTCGCCGGGCCTCAGCCCCGTAGTATTGATCGCAGCGCCTATACCAGTGCTGGTGCCACAACCGAGGAGACACACGACTTCGAGCGGGGCGTCATCCCGAATCTTCACCGCTGAGCGTTCATGAACTACTGTGTACTCGGCAAAACTGGCGAGGCCGAAGAGATGGTTCAGCTCCTGATTGCCCTTGCGTAGACGTCTGTGTCCTCCAGGCAGGGTCGCCATCGACATGATAGGCAGGTTCTCTACGCACTGGGTGGGCCGGCCTGCAGCGCAGTAGCGGCATTTGCCACAAGAGAACGATACCATAAGGACCACATGGTCACCGGGTTGGAGTGTGGTTACGCCGTGGCCCACCTTCTCCACAATGCCAGCCCCCTCGTGCCCTGGTACTACTGGCAGAGCAGCGGGCATTTCACCTTTCATGAAGTGGAGATCGCTGTGGCAAACTCCGGTGGCCATGATCTTCACCAGCACTTCGTTGGTCTGGGGCTCATCAAGTGTAACCTTTTCTACTTTGAGGGGCTTGTTGGTCTCGTATAATATGGCGGCCTTCATGGTTCCCGCCCTCCTTTCCTGGCCTTTTTCAGTCGAACATGCCTCTCCCTGTTCCCTCAGTGTTGGATGGGTTATGCAGAATGTCCTCATCCAACAGTCGCTTTATCTCATCTTCCGACATACCCAGCAGGTCGCGGCATATCTCATCGGTATGCTCCCCCAGAAGGGGGGCACGTATGCTGGGGAAGGGCGACGCCCCGGACATCCTGAAGGGCACACCAGGATAGAGCCTCTTGCCCGTTACGGGGTGATCCAGTTCTACGATCGCACCCAGCCACTGAAGCTGCGGGTCCGCAAGTGTGTCAGGGGCTCGCTGAACTACGCCGGCTGCCACTCCCGCCGCCTGCAATGTTTCCATAACTTCATGCGCGTCGCGAGTTGCGGTCCATTCACCAATCATCTTATCCAACTCGTCAACATTCTGCAGACGGCCGAGAAGGTCAGCGAATCCAGGGTCTTGGATCCACGGAGGATTTCCGAGTGTATCACAGAAACTCCGCCACTCGGCATCGGTGAACACAGCTATCGCACACCACTCGTCAACGCCACTGCAAGCGTAGCAGCCGTGGGGGGCAGCGTAAGGGCTTCGATTTCCCATCGGCTTGGGTACTCGCTTGTTTATGGTATAGTCCAGATAGTGCTCTCCGACCAGGCTGGCCGCCACCTCTGTTTGGGCCATATCGATAAACTGTCCCTTACCGGTGCGGCGTCTGTAGTCAAGGGCGGCCAAAGCTGCTAGCACAACGTGTTTGCTGGCCATGTGGTCGGGCAAGGGTGAGTTGGATCCAACAGGGTAGGGGTCGTCAGGCTGCGCCCAGATAGAGAGCATTCCGGAGGCGGCGGAGATCATGGGGCCGTAGGCCTGGTGATCGCTGAAGGGGCCTCCTCCACCGAAGCCCTGGCTGCTGACGTAGATAATCTCGGGGTTCAGCTTGCGCACGTTCTCATAGTCGAACCCTAGGTTTTTCATTACACCGCCGCGGAAGTTCTCGATAATGATATCAGCCAGCTCGATAAGCTGTCGGACGAGTTCTCTCCCTTTCTCGGACTTCGAGTCTACGCCGAAGCTCCGCTTGTTGCGATTTGCCTCGTTGAAGCCGGCAATGTTGTTGATATCCGGCCCAATTGTTCTCATGAAGTCAAGGTTGTCCTTCGACTCTATCTTTATAACGTCAGCCCCCAGCTCCCCAAGAATCTTGCAGGAGTCAGGGCCTACTCCGCCGGTGCCGAAGCTCAGCACTCTGATATCCTCCAGAGGTAGCACATCGCCCTCCTTGTCACGCTATGCGGGCACCCCTGAGCGCCACCAGGTCTCGCTGGGAAAACCCAAGCTCACTGCAATAGATTTCTTCGTTGTGCTCACCGAGGCATGGGGCAGGGCGTTGTATGCGAGGTGGCGTCTCCGTCCACTTGTAGGGCGGCCCTGGATAGTCAGCCTTACCGGCCACGTGATGATCGACCTCGACGAAGAAATCCCTGGCTTTGGTGTGAGGGCTGTTGTAGAAGTCCTCGATATTCAATATGGGTGCGATGGGCACGCCCTCCCGTTTCCCCGCCTCAAACAGCTCGAGCATAGTGTATTTCTCAGTGTATTCGAGCACCAGGGCGTATAGGTCATCTGCATTACCGATGCGGTAGAGGAAACCCCGCCATTCTTCCGTGAGGAGTACCTCGGGGCTGCCCAGCACTCGAACGAGCGCATCCCACTGCCGTGGGGTCAGGGCAACTACACGAATCAGGCCGTCCTTGCAGGGGTAAACGGGATAGATAGAAGCTCCCATCCGTGTCTCAGAAGTCGGCGGCGGCCCATCCGGATTGATGGCATAGGAGTAGTTTGGCACTATCCAGGGATAGAGACCCAGACGCGAGGTTTCGTGTACGGATGTGTCGATGTATTGCCCCTGCCCCGTAGCGCCTCTCATGTACAGGGCAGCTAGTATCGCTATGTTGGCGTACAGGGAGGCAGCGTCGTGGGCTGGGGTTCCCGGGCAGAGGCAGGGTTCCTTCCCAGGATAGCCGCTGGTGATCATTACGCCGCTCAGGGCATAGTCAACGAGATTGGAACCCTTGCAATCTTTATAGGGACCTGAGTGTCCGAATTCGGTGATGCTGGCCATGACAAGCCCCGGGTTTATCTCCTGTAGCGCGGGATAATCAAGCCCCAGGTTAGCCATGTAGTCGGGCGGTGAGTTATCCACCAGGACATCCGCCGTTTTGACCAGCTTCTTCAAGATATCACTGCCCTCGGAAGTCTCAAGATTCAGGGTTATCCCTCGTTTACCGGCGTTGCGATGAAGGAAGTAGAGGCTCTTCTCAGGGTGAGGCGTGTCATCCACAAAAGGCGGCATGGCCCTTCCGGGGTCGCCTTCAGGCCTCTCGATTTTGATGACATCCGCACCTAGATCGGCGAACAACTTGGTACAGTAAGCACCTTTACTGTCAGCGAGGTCCAGTATGCGGTATACACCTAAGGCGCTTTCCTTTTCCTTTGTCACAACAATACCTCTTGCCCAAGAAAGGCTATCGGTCGGAAGTAATCAGTATGATAGCATCTCATGTAGCTTTATACTAGCGTTTTGGAATACTCAGCATTGTGACACGTCTCGTTCACCTCAAGCCTCGTATTGCGCAATGGCCTAACCCTTTCAGATTGGTTATTCCAGGTAAGTCTTGATGCATCGCTCCATTTCGGGCGTAGGTTTCCACCACTTGGCGACTCCGAGGTCCTCGGCCACCTTGTTGGCACCCAGATAACCGGGGCCGCCGAGCACCAGTCCCCCCGGATACGTTGATGCACCACATACGTAGAGGCCTGGGATGGGTGTCGCCGTGTCCGAGCACTCCTGGTTGGGCCGGAAGCAACCCAGTTGTATTGGCCTGTAATCGCCGTGCTTGATTCCGCCGCGCCTCATTTGGGGGAAGCGGGTCTCAACGTCCTCAGGAGTCTCATAGACGGTTGTAATGATATTCTCCCGCGTCATGTTCGGGGCTGCTTTGTGCCATTTCGCCAGTATAGACTCCTTGAGTTCCTCCCCCCGCTTTTCCCAGCCCCCCTCGATCTCGTATGGGGCATGCATTTGAAACAGGGAAACTTGCCTGCCCGGTATATCGCTGAGAGTGGGATCGAAGGTGGTCTGGCAGGTGGCGTGTCCTCCGAAATTGTCATCGATTCTGCCCGAGACCACATTATCCCAATGGGCCAGAAGCTGGTCGGTGCTCTCGATTCCGAGGACGATCATGAAGGACTCATTGATCCAGGGATCGTCGCAGGCATACGTGGGAGGCTCATGAGAGGCAACGTGAAGCGTGTAGTAGCTCCACTTGTCATACTGCCATCCTTCAGTCGATTCCTTGAGCGTTGTCGGCAGGTGCTCGGCTCCGACCATGTCAAGGAAGGTGGTGTGCGGATCCAAAGTTGACATAACCACCTTGCTGCGCAGAGTACGTCCCTCCGCGAGCTCAACACCGGCGACGCTGCCGTTCCGCATCAGTATCCTGCTCACTGGCGCATGTTCCAGGATCAATCCGCCGGATTTGACGACCTCCCGTGCCATGGCGCTGGCGAATTTGTGCGAACCGCCATAGCAGTAGCACTTGTTCGTGCCGCGCAGCAGGAGGAGGGGAACGAAGAAACCGATGCCGGTCTCCCTGGGATCGAGGCCCCACATGCAACTGGCATAGAGAAGGAGGGCACGCACTCTGTCGTTCTCGAAGTTGCTTGTGATGATCTCCAGGGGACTTTGCTCTACAAGCTCGAGCATCTCCTTGCCCACGTCGGTTTTCTGCAGGGCAATGGTCATGTCCAGGGGGGACATTGGGGGCAAATAGGTAAGCGGAGCCACTATCTCGTCCACAATCCGACGCCAGGTTCTCATGACTTTGCCGAAGGCGACAGCGTCCTTGAAAGAGAGCTTGCTGATAGAGTCCTTGGTATCCTCTATCATACGTGCCAAAAGCAGAGAAGCTCCATCTTCGAAGACCATGCCCGTTTGCGCGTTAGGCTTGATCCAGACAAGAGCAGGGCCGTCTAGATTGAAGTCTCTGATCACGGGCATGTAGTCGACCATCAGGTGGTAAACAACATGGGGATTGGATGAGTAGCAGGGGTAGAGAATCTCATCTGTGGCCAGCCCGCCCCCGATCTCGTAGCGAGCCTCCACCAGCGCCACCTTGAGTCCGGCCTTGGCGAGATAGGCCGCTGCCATCAGACCGTTTGGGCCGGCCCCTATAACAACAACGTCCCATTCGCTGTCGTCGGGGAACTCCTCAAACATGTGTCCGAAAATATCTTCCATTGCCATAGTGCCCTCCTCCTGGCTACCGGGGTATGGCCGAGACCTTGCCTTGCTGCGGAATGTAGTAAGGCGACGGGTACCACCAGTCGCCTGGCTCGGCGATCCCATCCTCGATGAGAATGTGCATCAGGTTGTAGGGGATGGCCATCAGGCACAGTGCTCCGGGGTGGCCGGTCGTCTGGTGGCAGGTGTAGAGTCCCTCGATAGGGGTACGGTAGCGGGCGAGCTCGGGAATAGGACGCTGGGTCCACAACTGGTCACTGCTGTGGCGTGAGCCGCACCAGGTGCCACCGATCAGGCCGGTGTTGCGGAACTCAACTTCGCGACCTGTTGCCGACCACTGGTGGATAACGTTCGCATCCTCGAGGCCATCAAATGCCTCACTGAAGGCCTTGCGCATGTAGGCATCCAGCTCTTCCTTCTTCTCGTTCTGAGACTCTGGTCCCTCCACCTGGTACTCAGGTACAGGAACATTGACCTCGAAGGCAGCCGATATGTGTCCTCTGGCGTAAGCTCCCTGGCAATCAATGGGGTTGAACGCCTGTGAGGGGGTCAGGAACCACATCAGCTTCTCCGGCGGCAAACTGGGATTCCACTTGTGACCATCAACGTCCGCCACGTTCTCGTAGTAAAGCTCCCTGGAGTCTGAGGGGTAGACGCCCCCGGAAGGGGTATTGAAAGGCCCTGCCACACTTGTCTCGGCTTCAGTCATCGCTTTGAACTTGGAGTTCCACTGTATGGGATTACGAGTGTGGAAGGTGGACACGTAGAGGGTGCCATTCTTCAGGCTTATGTCTTTTACCTTTTGTGTGAAGCCGGGGTCAAGATGCTTACTCCCGATCATCTTGAGGAAAGCTTGCTTGTAGTCGATGGCGGCGATCACCGCCTTGTTCGCCCAGACCTTTCTCCCCCCAGGCGCGGCGGTATCCCGCAATCGCACGCCTACCGCGCGACCGTCTTCGACAATGATCTCGTCGACAGGACACATCGTGCGCACCACCGTACCGTGGGCCACCGCGCAGCGGTGTATGGCATGGAAGTAGCCATGGAGACCACCGTGAGGGATGCTCATTTTGCCGGTGCTGGGCAGAACAAGGAGCTGGACACAGAGCAGAGCGGGAACAGCCACGCCCTCCCAGTGGCCGGCGGCCCCTGACGCCCAGGCTGCGAACGCCATCGTGACCTTGAAGGGCTCGCTTTCCAGATGCTCATCCATCATGTCGAACATGGTATACTCGCGAAGCTCGTGGGTCCATACGTCGGGCTGGTATCTCTGGTATACCTGCATATAGGGGACGTTTTCGTCGGTTACCTCCACCTCAGGTGGGTGCGGCGGGCACCAG
>QIGA01000236.1 GCA_003229915.1 Chloroflexota bacterium | reverse complement strand
GTGCAGCGTAGCGAAACCCACCGTTCAGTTGTGCATTTGGGGTGGTGGGTTCCATTTCATTCCACCCACCCTACGATGCTAGTTTACTCGAAGCTACCTCATATTTGGAACTGATCACCATATCCACGGATTAAGGTTAGACAACCTTCTGTTGACAGGCGATAGGGGTAGTGCTAGACTCGCAATAGGCTAGGAGAGTCTCCGAAAACTTAGTAAAACAGGGGTAGCCTAGAGCAGATGCTCCAACCTACTCACGATTCTCCGACAGGCTCCTAAGAACTACCCTCTAGGAGGAGAAGGGTGCTGAAGAAGACTATTCCTCTGCTAGTCGCTGGGCTAGCCCTGTTAGTGTTAGTAGGATGCGGTGCAAATGGAGCAAAGGCGACACCACTCGAACTGGTGCCCCGCAAGGCAGATATGGTGGGGCACATAACTCTGAGCCAGATCCTGAAAGACGGAGACCTCATCGGGCTCTACGACAAGCTGCCAAAAGACTCCGGAGAACCGCAAACATTCGATGACGTCATAGCCGCCGTCATTGATGAAACGGGCATCGACCTCAGGAATATCAACGAAGTGTTCATCTTCGGCGAGACCTCATCTGTCACAGGCGATGGGGATTACACTGGAGCAATCGCGAAAGGAGGATTCGAAAAGGATGTCTTTATCGCTGCCATCGCAGAGGCGCGGGAGGCAGAATTGACCCCCTCCGACTATAAGGGATACGAGGTATACACCGACCTGGACATGTCGGGGGCGATAGCCTTCCTGAGCGAAGACACTTTCGTTGTCGGCAGTGTGGAACTAGTTGAGGATGTTATCGATGTCGCAGTGGGCGATGAGCCAGCCCTGAGTGGCGATGTGCTGGACGGATACAGCAATCTCGGCAACGTGCTGGTGAAGATAGCGGCTTCCGTGCCTTCCGATATTACAGAGGACGCCGTAGACGAAGCCTCTGATTCCATCTCGATCCCACTAGATTTATCCGCACTTGCCGATCTGGAGACTGCAGAACTGACTCTGGCCAGAGAAGAGGGAGCGATCGCCCTGGATTTGAAACTTTGCTTCACCAACGAAGAGTCAGCCAAGGCTGCCAAGGGACTGATCAGCCTCGCGAAGGCGACGATCGGGAGGTTCGATATTCCAGAGGAAGGCCCTCGTGGAAGACCGATTCCCGAGGAGGGACAAGAACTGCTGCCGGAGGTGCTGGACAAGCTGGAGACAGAAGTCATCGATTCCTGCTTGACGATCAACCTTAAGATGACGCTGGACGAGATAGAGGAGCTAATGGCAGAGCGGGGGCCAGGCTCTCCAGCACCGCAACGCCCACAGCGCGCTCCCTCGCCCTCCCTGGACACAAAGTCCTTCATGCCCTTGAAGCAGGAGAGTACATAGTGTCTGCCAAACAGTCTGGTAGCTAAAAGATTAACTACTCCTCCTCACTAAAGGTTAGACACTCAGGGCGCGGATGTGCTCAAAGGGCACCTCAAGGGATATCGGGCCGACTCTGATCCACACATACCCTGCCGCTTTCAGAGTGACCTCTCTCTCGTTGAGAATTGCTTGCAACAGCATCGCGACGACGGACAAAGTCCTTACCTCGTGCGAAACCTCCACGCTTGCTACGTCATTGGCACCGATCGCAATATCCTCTGTTCTATCTCCTCTGCCCAGGCGAACCCACTCATCATCCAGTTGGAAGTAAAGGTCATAAGCAATTCTATCAACCGTGGCCCCGATAGGGTTAGGATTCTCCACCCGCACTGTAACATCAACTGCCAAGTTGCCCAGACCGATCCTTCTTAGCGCTATGCTGGTGATCTCCACGTTCGAGGCATATTTGTCAAGCTGCCAACTTAGGTAGGTTCTCAGCCCAAGGAAGACAACGAGCAAAAGGCAGATTACGAAGACGATTAGACCAATTAGGAGCCTCTTATGAGCGAAAAGCTTCGACATACCCACCAACCGAAATTTTGCTCAAGTACTGCCCGTGCTAAGGGCATACTATCAGCCCCTCACTGTGGCACAGACGGGCGGGCCTATGATCTAAATGTTGAACAGGATGGTGACAACGTCCCCGTCCTTCACTATGTAGTTCTTGCCTTCGAGGCGAAGCAACCCTTGCTTCCGAGACTCAGCCAGGCTGCCGCATTTGACCAGATCATCGAATCCAATAACCTCCGCCCTAATGAAGCCTCGCTCCATATCTGTATGGATCTTGCCGGCAGCTTTCTGGGCGGTGGTATCGCGACGAATTGTCCAGGCTTTAACCTCATCCGAACCAATAGTAAAGAAGGAAATCAGCCCCAGAAGTCCGTACGAGAGCCGGATCGCTCGGTCAAGTCCAGACTCTTCCAAGCCCATATCTTCACGGAATTCTTGAGCCTCGGTGTCACTGAGCTGTGCCAGCTCCATCTCAACCTGGCCGCGGAGGGCAGTCACCTCACAGCTATCTTTCCTGTACAGGTTACCGCATTTGGCTTCCGGCGAATCAACTTCTGGAATCTGGTCTTCCCCGATGTTGAGCAGCAACAACATGGGCTTGGCGGTAAGAAACTGGAAGTTCTCGATCTCCTTGATCTCCTGCTCGGAAAAGGCCTGCTCCCTGATGGGCATATCGCCCTCAAGAGCAGTTTTGATCTTGGTCAAAAGGGTCTCTTCTCGGGAAAATGCCTCCCTCTCCTGCGGCTTGGCCCCCTTGAGCGAATCCTTCAAGCGCTCCAATCTTCTTTCGATGATAGCAAGGTCGGCGAAAGCGATTTCGAGGTTCAAAGTAGCGATATCCCGTTCCGGGTCCACGCTTCCCTCGCTGTGAGGCACCCTCTCGTCCTCAAAAGCACGCACGACGTGAGCGAGGGCATCCACCTTGCTGAGGTAGGAGAGAAACTGACTCCCAGGCCCCTCTCCCTTTCCCGACCCCTTAGCAGGGGCAGCCACATCTATATATGTCACCTCCGCAGGGACGGTGCGCTTCGGCTTGAGCAGTTCCGTAAGTTTATCCAGCCTCGTATCCGGCACCTTGACTACCCCGATGTTAGGAGCTATGGCAGCCGAGGAGTAGGAGCCTGTTTGCGCCCCACCTCTGGTGAGAGCGTTGAAGACAGTCGTTTTCCCGCTTTTGGGCAGTCCGATTATGCCAATCTCCATGTCAAAGCCTCCAACCTGAAAAAGTGCGGGAAAGCTTGGCAAAACAGGGTGGCCTAAAGCAGATGCTCCAACCCACTGTTTTCAGACAGGCTCCCAGCCAAGAAACGCGGGCGGGAACCAAGACAGTGCCCTGCGATCCCCGCCTGCACTCACGTTTCCTACAACCACAGTCAGATGCTATAATTATACTCCAGACAGTCCACGCGAGAACCTCGGATTTGATTATTCAGGCAGTGGTTGGAGGTAAGATTGCTATACATACTATACGGTGAGGACGATTTCTCCCTTGCAGAGGCCTTGACCGAGATAAAGGGAAGGCTGGGAGATAAAGCGATGGTTGACACCAACACCACAGTGCTCCAAGGGCAAAACATCACGCCAGAAGAGCTGATTGCCACATGTGATACCATACCTTTTCTAGCGCCAAACCGCCTCGTAATCGTCGAGGGACTGCTGGGCTTATTCGAGCAACGAGACAAAGGAAAGCGTTCTTCCAGGTCTAAGAATTCCGGCTGGCCTGCGCTCAAAGAATACTCCAAACGGATACCGGAGAGCACGGTCCTAGTGCTTGTCGACGGAAAGCTCCAGAAAGGGAACTCACTGCTCAAAGATCTCTCTCCACAGGCAGATGTCAAGGAGTTCAAACCGCTTAGTAGTGACCAATTGCACAACTGGATAAGAATGAGGGTAAGGAAGTGCGGATGCAGCATGTCACCTGCCGCGGTTAGCTTGCTCGCCAATCTTGTAGGCGGTAATCTCTGGACCCTCTCCAATGAAATCGACAAACTCTGCCTCTACGCTTTGGGAAGGACTATAGAGAAGGAGGACATTGAGGCGCTGGTGACCGAGGCACGGCAATTCGCTGTCTTCGCTATGACCGATGCCATCCTGGAACGCAGGTCGGCTACAGCAACCAAGCTCCTCCACCGGCTGGAGGCCGAAGGGGAAGCGCCTCCACGTCTATTGTTCATGATCACCCGTCAATTCCGTCTGGCGATACAGGCCAAAGACCTTCTCCAACAAAGACGTAAACCCGCTGAGATCAAACTCGCTCTGGGGATCGGCCATGATTTCGCTTTACGCAAGATCATAGCACAGGCCAGAGCCCATTCCCTGGAACGGCTAAAGGATATCTATCGGAAACTGCTGGATACAGACATCTCGATAAAGACAGGCAGATTCAGGGGGGATAAGGGGGAGCTCGCCCTCGATCTGTTGATCAGCGAGCTCTGTGGAGAGCTTTCATAGACCGGTCTGAGCACCGATTCGAGGATACACTCACTATCTCTAGCTCCATCTGGGTGGTGGGTTCCATTCCACTACCCTTGTATGTTTATCATAGGCAATTAGCAAACGTAGCGTTGCCACTTCTGTGGCAACGAATCCTCTTCGCGACAAGAGTCACGATGCTACCGACTAAGGCAATCGCTACCCTTGAGATGCATCCGTAGTGGATACCTTATCAATACTGCCGAAGGTCTACGGCCCTGAACCGTCCTTCCCTGAGCTCGGCGACCAGTTCCTCCATGTTGCTGATCCTTCTCTCAAACTGGGTAGCGAAAGATGGTATATCCGCTGGGGAATGGGCGTCGCTGCCGCCGACCCCCTTCAAGTCCAAGCGGCGACATAGCTCGCCAGCGAAGCTGTTCTCCTTGAGTTTGGACCTGCCATTGAGCACCTCAACAGCATCGACCAGATCGAAGACATGGTTTTCGCAGATGGTGTCCAACAACTGAGACGGGTTTGGGTTATAACGCACTCGCGCCCTGTAAGGATGTGCCATGATGATAACGCCACCGACCTCATCCACAAGTTGCCTGATGAATTCGGCATGATGCATGCCAAATTTGTATTCGGTTAGCCCAAAAACCAGGAGGTGGCCTTCTTCAGAGCTTATCTCCATCCCCTGAAAAATTGGGAACTCGTGCTCCTGGCTCAGTTGAGCTATGTCTTCCTCTTTCCAGTACCAATCGTGCTCGGTGAAACAGATGCCATCAAGCCCCGAACGCTTCGCCTGCTCGATCAACTGGTGGGGACTTAGATCACTATCATCGGAGTAAGGCCAGGTGTGGGCATGAAGGTCGATGATCATGTACTAGCCATCCATATACATTATAACCAGATGGTTACGGTTAGTATCTACCAATTGTGAGACGTTTCACGCATTTCCCCAAGAACGTACCCAATAACCTATTGCATGCTCGCACACCCTATGGTATCATTATTCCCGACCGGCGGAGAAGAGGTGAAGACATTTGCTGGCTGATTATGGTTACATAGCTTTACTCCTCATCGCTGCTATTACAGTACCTGCCTTAATCCTTCTGTTAGCCAAGGTCGTGGCCTACAAGTCCAAGCGCCCCGACCCCGATAACGTCAAGAGTTCCACCTATGAATGCGGCATGCAAACCATAGGCAGCTCGTGGGTGCAGTTCAACTTCCGCTACTATTTCTACGCTCTGCTCTTCGTTATCTTCGACATCGAGACGGTTTTCCTCTACCCCTGGGCAGTATACTTCAGGCAGCTCAAGTTTTTCGGCTTCATAGAGATGCTCATCTTCATCCTTATCCTGGTGGTGGGACTCGTCTACGCCTGGAGAAAGGGGGTTATGGAATGGAAATAGGTAACAGACAGGACATAGTGCCACTCTACTCGCCATTAGAGTTGGACAGAAACGAAGGCCAAGCTATAGAAGCCCTGAAGGCGAGTGCCATTGTGCCCATATCAGACCCTGACATGTGGATTGACGAAGAAGTCCAGCGAGGTGTTTTCACTGCCAAACTCGACGCTCTCCTTAACTGGGGGAGGCGCTGGTCGTGCTGGCCTCTGGCCTTTGGCTTGGCCTGTTGCGCCTGGGAAATGTTTTCCGCCGCATTCCTGCGATTTGACATGTCCCGCTTCGGCATGGAGCTGTTCAGGGCCTCACCCCGCCAAGCCGACCTCATGGTCGTGTCGGGGACATTGACCTGGAAGATGGCGCCGGCGGTCAAGATGATCTATGAGCAGATGGCGGAGCCGAAGTGGGTGGTGGCCATGGGCTCCTGTGCCATAAGCGGTGGACCTTTCGCCGACTCGTATAGCGTGGTGCCTGGGGTCAATCGCATCCTTCCCGTGGATGTGTATGTGCCCGGGTGTCCACCTCGACCTGAGTCTCTGTACCATGGCCTAATAATGCTGCATGAAAAGATATCGCAGGATAGTATCGCGAGGAAATAGCAATGTCCGAGTTGAAGATAGGTGATAGGGTCAGAGTCAATGACAGGCCAAACTACACGCTCAGTGGTTGGGAAGGAGAGGTGGTAGAGGTCAAGGAAGACCCAAAAGGGTGGATAATAATAAAGGCTGACAAAACCGGCTACCGGATGGCCTTTCCCGAGAGCGAGCTTGAGAAGCTCTAGGTTGTGGGGCTGGCGAACAGCGATATGACGAAGCCATTGATAGGGAGCGAAGTTGCTGCGAAGATAGGGGAACAACTCCCAGGAGCAGTAGTTGAACACAACGAGACCACAGTCTTAGTAAGAAGTGAATCGGTCTCCGAAGCTTGTCGCTTCCTTTACCAGACCCCCGGCCTCGATCTAGACTACCTGGTGAACCTCACTGGCGTCGACTACCTTGACTACCTCGAAGTTGTTTATCATCTTCTCTCGATGAAGCACAACCACAGCTTCATCCTCAAGGCCAGATGCCACGACCGAGAACAGCCCACTGTTCCCTCCGTAACCCCTATCTGGAAGGGGGCCGATCTCCAGGAGAGGGAGGTCTACGACCTTCTCGGGATTAATTTTGAAGAGCACC
>QIGA01000082.1 GCA_003229915.1 Chloroflexota bacterium | reverse complement strand
TTCCTGGCGGCTGTGCAGGTTTTGATCTACGCCGGCGCCATCGGGGTACTTCTCATCTTCGCTATCATGCTCACCCGCGATCTGCAGAGTGGCAATTCTTTCAATAGAATCAGCGGCCCCGCACTTCTACTTGCGCTGCTGGTGCTGGCAACTATGGTAGGAGTCGTTGTGGCTACCGACTGGGCCACCGTTTCTGATGTGCCCGAGATAGTGAAAATGCCCCTTGATGAGTCAACCACCAGCTACATTGCCAGAGCCCTTTTCGATCCAGATGGCGGGTTTGTACTTCCCTTTGAGATAGCGTCTGTGCTCCTGCTGGCGGCGCTGATCGGAGCAGTGGTGCTGGTGAGGCACAAGGAGAAAGACTAACGATGAGCCTTGGAATCGAGCACTATCTGATACTTTCAGCAATTCTGTTCTCTATTGGCCTATACGGAGCGCTGGCTAAACGCAACGCTGTGGTGATCTTGATGTGCATCGAGATCATGCTCAACGCAGTGAACATCGCTATGGTCGCGTTCTCACGCTATCTGATGCCAGACACGGTAGTTCTCACCGGTCAGGTTTTCGCAATCTTCATTATGACCGTTGCTGCCGCTGAAGCGGCGGTGGGGCTGGCAATAATAATCACGATCTACAGAAACCGCCGGAGCGTGGATGTCGAGCAGGCGGACTTGATGCGGGGCTAATAAAAGGGACATCACTTGGGTGTCTGACCAATGTGGACGGAAATAAGAATCGCGCCGAACCTGATAATAGCCGAGATGTGGAAGGAGCTCTTCGAGGCTGAAGGGATTCCCTCCAGGATCCTGCCTGAGAAGCTCGGCGCAGGCGAGAAGTCAAGCTACCGTGTTCTTGTGCCGGAACTTAAAAAACATCTCATCGAGGACATTCTGAGGAAGATTTAGATGCTGCCGACTACTGTTCTATGGGCTATCTTTCTGCTGCCATTGTTCTCATTAGTGTTCATCGGCCTGATCCTGAGGCCCTTCTTCAACAACTATCCCAAGCTCAGCGGTTATACCATCATCAGTTGCCTCACCGCCGCCCTCGGTCTCTCGATCTGGGTATTGACCAGTTCTGACCAATTCCCTATCGGAAGCACTATAGAATGGGCAGCGGTCGGTGATTTCAAGATTAACCTGGGCTTTGTGGCAGACAGGCTCACGGCGATAATGCTCATCGTAGTGACCGGGGTCAGCTTGCTGGTCCAAATCTATTCGCAGGGATATATGCGCGGCGACCCCGGATACCACCGCTATTTCGCCTTTATGTCGTTGTTCACGGCATCAATGCTGGGACTTGTACTCGCCTCCAACCTGCTGTTAGTCTACGTATTCTGGGAGGGGGTTGGCCTAGGTTCTTACCTTCTCATAGGTTTCTGGTTCCACAAACCATCTGCAGCGGCCGCTGCCAAGAAGGCTTTCATCGTCACCCGCTTCGGTGACTTCGGATTCCTTATTGGCATCCTTATTCTCTACTTCACCGCTGGCACCTTCAACATCGCTGAGCTCAACGAATTGGCCATGCTTGGCGTTATCGGCGGCACAGCACTCACGCTGGCGGCGCTGGGGATATTCTCTGGCGCGGTAGGTAAGTCAGCGCAATTCCCACTGCACACCTGGCTTCCCGACGCCATGGAAGGCCCCACACCTGTCAGTTCACTGATCCACGCTGCTACTATGGTTGCCGCCGGCGTCTATCTGGTCGCGCGCACCTTGCCCATATTCGTTAGCTCCGAGACTGCCATAATGTTCGTAGCAGTCATCGGCGGTGTCACAGCCATCTTCGCTGCCAGCATGGGCCTGGTGATGAACGACATCAAGAGGGTACTCGCATACTCCACGATCAGCCAGTTGGGCTATATGATGCTCGGCCTGGGCGCGGTCGGCGTAGGTATAGCCCAAGGGGAATTGGGCGAGGAGTTCATCTGGCTGGCTATAGCGGTAGGCATGTTCCACCTGTTCACTAACGCATTTTTCAAGTGCCTTCTATTCTTGGGAGCAGGTAGCGTTAGCCATGCTAGCGGTGGCACCTTCGATATGAGGCTGATGGGAGGGCTGCGCAAATACATGCCATGGACGTTTGTCACCTTTCTTATCGGCGCACTTTCCCTCTCCGGCATCTGGCCACTCGCTGGCTTCTGGAGTAAAGACGGGATTATACTCAGGGCATGGGAGTATACGCCAGTCCTATTCTGGCTGGCAATCATAACCGTGTTCATGACCGCCTTCTATATGTTCAGGGTAGTGTTTATGACGTTTGGGGGGAAGTACAGGGGTGGTGAACAGAGCCCTGGTCACGGTGGCCATGGCCACGGCGAGCCCCACGAATCACCTCTGGTTATGGTCTTTCCGATGGTAATCCTGGCTCTGTTTGCCATTGGCGCTGGATGGGCCTTTTGGGCAGGAGGGGCCTTTGAGTATCTTGGTGGATACGCGCACGGTTTCTTCGACGTATTTACCAATGTCGGAGAGGAACCACTGCCCCTGATTTCGCTGACAATAGCCCTGGCAGGGATTATGCTCGCCTATGCAATGTATAGCGCCAGGTGGATTTCGCCAGAGAAGGTGAGCCAAACATTCGCTCCGTTGTATACACTGTTATCTCGCAAATACTACATGGACGAGCTTTATGAGCGTATCTTTGTGGTTCGGGTGCTGCACCGTGGTCTCTTCTACGTAATACAAACAGTTGACACCTATGTGGTCGATGGTATCGTCAATGGTTTGGCCAATGTCACAGTGCTCGCGGGCAGCGGTTTTCGCAGGCTGCAAACAGGTCAGCTTCAATCGTACGGATTAGCAATTGTGCTGGGCATCCTGACTATCATGCTCGTCTGGTTCGTTTATAAATAGAAACTCTATATAGGAGCTAGTAGCTTTGAGCACAGAGAGCTTTCCTTATCTTTCGGTAATCCTCTTCCTCCCCGCGGCGGGAGCTATTGTCATCGGCCTGCTGATAAAAGAGGCGAGGACGGCCAGGATAACGGCAGCTTTGTTCACCTTCGTCGCCTTTGCCCTCTCGTTGGCATTGTTTGTCATGTTCGACCGCGGCGTCGGCCTCCAGTTTGTCGAAAAGTATGTGTGGATTGAGTCATTAGGAGCAAGGTATTACCTTGGCATCGATGGCCTGAGCCTGCCAATGGTAATACTCACCACTTTCCTCGGATTCGTTGTCGTATTCGTGTCGTGGAAGATCAACATCAGGGTGAAGGAATACTTCGTCTGGCTTCTCATCCTGGAGACCGGTATCCTGGGCGTCTTCCTCTCGTTAGACTTTCTGCTCTTCTTCCTCTTCTGGGAGATGGAGCTTATCCCCATGTACATGTTGATTTCCATCTGGGGTGGTGGAAGGAGAACATACTCTGCTACTAAGTTCGTAATCTATACTCTCTTTGGTAGCGCGTTTATGCTGGCCGGGATACTCGCCCTCTATTTCTCTACCCCAGGGCCTGAGCATACTTTCAGCATGGTGGCTATCGCTAGCGGCGGTGCTGAGTGGTTGACACCAGTCATACCTTTAGCGTCGATATTCTTCCTCATCTTCGTTGCATTCGCCATCAAGCTACCTGTTGTGCCACTGCACACATGGCTTCCTGATGCCCACACCGACGCCCCCACAGCGGTGAGCGTGATGCTGGCGGGAGTACTGCTTAAGATGGGTGCGTATGGGATGATCCGCCTGGTGGCTGGCTTCGGCGACGGGGGTATCGTTCCTGGGGTGGCTGAGGATTATGCTACGATCCTGGTTGCTTTCGCTGTGGTAAGCGTGCTCTATGGTGCAGCAGCGACCATGAGACAGACCGATTTGAAGAGGATGATCGCGTATAGCTCAGTCAGCCACATGGGTTTCGTGCTATTGGGGATTTTCGCCTTGAGCCAACTCAGTCTCACTGGAGCCACACTTCAAATGTTCAGCCACGGGCTCATCACCGGGCTTTTGTTCGCCCTGGTGGGGTTGATCTACGATAAGACCCATCAACGTCAGATACCTTTGCTTGGCGGATTGGCGAAGCAAATGCCTGTTATCACTGTAGTTTTCAGCATCGCTGGCCTGGCTGCGCTGGGGTTGCCAACCACCATCGGCTTTGCCGCTGAGTTCACGGTCTTCGTGGGCAGTTGGGGCAGCACTGTTGTTTCCAGTATTCAAACTTACACCGTTCTGGCAATACTCGGGATAGTGGTGGGCGCGGGCTACATTCTGTGGATGCTGGAAAGGGTCTTCTATAGAGAACCTAAGGAGCGGTACGATGGCGTGGGAGATGCCAGCAACATGGAGAAGGCCTATATCTTCGCCTTCATCGCGTTGATAATGCTGTTCGGCATCTATCCCAAATTGCTTCTGGACGTAATCGGTCCTTTATTCAGCCGTTGGGGTTAGTTTGGGGATGCTATGGCAGCAAAGGAGATAATGGTAGCGGTAGGCGCAGTGATAAAGGATGACAGTGATAGGGTGCTTTTGGTCAAACACCGACCGGAGAGGGGAGGATTTTGGCAGGGGAAATGGATTTGCCCAGGCGGCAAGCTGGAGTTGGGCGAAAGAATCGAAGATGGCATAAAGCGAGAGGTAAAGGAAGAAACTAATCTGGAGATAAGGTTGACTACCCCGCTTGTTCCCTTCGAGCGGATCGTGGAGTCGGAAGGCCAAACCAAGTTGCACGTTATCTATATTGACTACCTGGCTGAGATAAGCAACGGGGATCTCAAGCCTGACAGCGACATCGGCGAAGCGCGCTGGGTTCCCCGCAAGGAAATTCCCAGCATCTGGGAGGACTTGCACGAGGATACGCGGAAATTATTCCAGATAGCGAACATAGTTTAGTTTGGGGGGAAGTAATTGAACTTTTGGCTCCTGTCTCCTGAGTTGAGCCTCGTCGGGATCGCTTTGACAGTTATTCTGCTCGATCTCTTCATCCAGCAGAAGAAGGTACTGGCTGCGATCAGCGTGTTTGGCTTGATAATCCCAATCGCGTTCACGATCGCACTATGGGGCGAGAATCAGGCTTCGTTCAGCGGCATGTTGGTAGTAGACAACTTCAGCCTGTTCTTCAAGTTCCTCATACTTGGCATCACCAGCCTAGTCATTCTCTCCTCGATGGACTATGCCCGTAAATTCGCGCGATTCCAGGGCGAATACTATGCCTTGATCCTCCTCTCAGCGGGAGGACTGATGCTGATGGGCTCCACTGGCGAACTAATATCAATATACATTGCTCTGGAGCTCGCAAGCATCTCCCTGTATGCCCTGGTTTCTTTCCTCAAAGATCCCAAATCGAGTGAAGCCGGCCTCAAATACATGATTCTGGGCGCGATAAGCTCAGCGGTCTTGCTGCTTGGGATGGCTTTTGTCTTCGGAATCACCGGCACTACACACCTCGACCAGATCGCCGATAAAGTCGGCGCACTCGTTTCCGGAGGCCAGCTATGGGATAGCCCAGCGCTCCTCTTCGGCATAGTTCTATTGATTGCTGGTTTCGGTTTCAAGATCGCTTCGGTACCTTTCCAGATGTGGGTTCCCGATGTCTACGAAGGCGCGCCAACTCCAATCACCGCATTTCTCTCCGTGGCGAGCAAAGCGGCCGGCATCGCGGTTATTCTGAGGGTATTCTATACAGCCTTCGGCATCGCTGAAATAAGCGCCGACTGGGCAATGATCTTCGCGGTGCTCGGCGCCATATCAATGACCATTGGCAACGTGGTCGCTATTGCACAGAGCAATATCAAGCGGATGCTGGGATACTCCAGTATCGCTCACGCCGGCTTTCTCATGGTAGGGTTGGCTGCCATAGGCACACTTGGCCAAAGCGGGGTACTCTTCTTCCTTGCTGGGTACGCCCTGGCCAATTTGGGCGCTTTCATTGCCATCATAGCCATTTCCAACAAGATCGGCAGCGATGAAATCGCTGACTATTCGGGCATGGCTAGGAGGTCACCGGTGATCTCCTTTGCTCTGGCATTCTCTCTCATCTCGCTAATAGGCATCCCCCCCGCAGTGGGATTCATGGCCAAGTTTTTCATCTTCAATGCCGCCATTCAACAAGACTTGCTCTGGCTGGTGCTAATCGCGGCACTAAATTCCGTCATCTCCGCCTATTACTATCTGAGGGTGGTCAAAGTGATGTACGTCAACGAGCCGACATCCGAAGAACCTATTCCCTCATCCATTCCCTTGCGTATCTCTCTAGCCATTGCCTCGATTGGCGTCTTAGTCCTGGGCGTATATCCCTGGCTTGTGTTGCGCTTGGCCGAGAACGCGGTCGCCATGTTCCCATAGCAGTTCCGCCTCAAACCACTGCTTGTTGATCGACCTCATATTTTGCCCTCCGGTTCCTGACATGATATTATCTCATCGGGGTAAATACTATGTTTAGGTGCGAGCTGAGTATTCAAGCCGAGGACGACTTTGTCGGCTTAGTGAACGAGGATTGGCTCAGGCAATTGGTAGAGAATACCCTAGTCGCTGCCGGCGTAAGTGAGCCAGTGGACATCGGGCTGGCCATCGCCAGCGATGACACTGTCCAAAAGCTCAATCGTAGCTATCGGGGAGTCGATGCCAGCACTGATGTGCTCGCCTTCGCTTTCTCTGAACCCGGTAACGCCGAAGGCGAGAATTTTATTATGCCCCCAAACAGCACCGTCAGTCTCGGGGAGATCATTATTTCCTACCGCCAGGCCGAGAGACAGGCTGAAGAACACAATCACCCCCTGGAGCGCGAGCTAGCTCTCTTAGTCGCTCATGGCACGCTACACCTTCTGGGATATGATCACGCCGAGCCTGAAGCTGAGCGGAGGATGAGGGCCATGGAGGCGAAAGTCTCCAGACATACCTGACGTGACACCACCCCAATTCATTACTCCCTTTTATGTCCCAAAAATAGCGATCAGAACACCAGTCAGTTGCTACATCCCAGTCTAAGGGTGGTGGGAGCGCGGGGTGTAGGGGCGTTCCATGGAACGCCCTAACGCTCGTGAGATTGCTTCGCTGCGCTCGCAATTACACCCAAAATTCTGGCTTTTAAAGCCAATCGCTATTTCGGGGCCTCTTCTTTTGATTGAACAACTAGACCCCTTAAGATATAATAGCAGGTAGGATCAGTGACTCGTTCAAGTGACATTCGGTAGTATTGAGGCATCATGGCTACACAGGTCTTCTATCGGAAATGGCGGCCGCAAACTCTATCCCAGGTGGTAGGGCAAGGGCCAGTTACACAAACCCTGACCAACGCTCTTAAAACAGGATAGCACATGCCTACCTCTTCTGTGGGCCTCGGGGTACAGGCAAGACCAGCACGGGCAGAATCCTGGCCAAGGCGATCAATTGCCTCAGCGATGAGCAGGAGAAGCCGTGTAATACCTGCAGCATGTGTCAGGCCATTAACGAAGGGCGGGCCCTGGACCTGGTGGAGATCGACGGTGCCTCCAACCGGGGTATCGATGAGATCCGTGCCCTCCGCGAGAAGATAAATTTCGCTCCCAACTCAGCGAAGTACAAGGTCTATATCATAGATGAAGTGCACATGCTTACTGAGCCCGCGTTCAATGCCTTACTCAAGACACTTGAGGAGCCACCACCCCATGCTATCTTCGTGTTAGCAACCACCGAGATACACAAGATACCTCTGACTATCCTTTCCAGATGTCAGCGGTTCGATTTTCGCCGTCTCACCAAATCAGACACCGTGAGCAAACTGAGAGAGATCTGCGAGCATGAGGGCATACACGCAGAGACACAGTCCCTCGACCTTATCGCTAAAGCTGCCACAGGGAGTCTTCGGGATGCCGAGAACTTGCTGGAGCAGATTATTCTTCACTATGGCTCGGATTTCGGCCTCGAGCAGGTTAATGAGAAGCTGGGCGTCATCAGCGATATACGCATTCACCAGCTAACAGAGTACATTCTGAGAAAAGACATCCCCGCGGGGTTGGCCACCATAAACAGCGTTTCGGTCGATGGAATCGACCTCAGGCAGTTCAACCAGGGCCTAGTGGAACATTTACGAGGATTACTCATGCTCAAGGGCGGTGTGGAAGAGAATATCGACTTCCCCCCAGAGGTAGTATCCGAGATGAGGCAACTGGCGAGTATTGTATCGATGGCGGAGCTATCAAAAGCAATCAAACTATTTACCCAAGTTGATTTCCGTACAGATCCTCAATCCACGCTGTCTTTAGAACTTGCCCTGGTGGATTGCTCCCTGCCCGCAACTGGAAAGCCTATCGAGGTTGCCCCTTCCAAGGAAGAGGTTATTGCAACACCAGCGGTGGATACGAATCAACCCAGTCACGAGCCGATGGACCAAAAACAAGAAATTCTCGAAGCTGCGACGCCTGCAAGCGACGAGCCTCCAATGACAGAAGTTGCTGAGTCTCCTGTGACCCAGCAACCTCAGAACATTGAGGATATTCGTCAACATTGGGGCCAGTTCGTCAACGCTTGCCGCGGGATGGGCTCCAGTGGTAACCTGGATGCGCTGCTAAGAAGCTCTTGCGAGGCAGTGGCGCTCGAAGGCGATACCCTGGTCCTAGGCTTCTATTGGGATTTCCAAAGAGCCAAGATCGAGGATCGCAAATACCGCCACCTTGTGGAAAAGAAGCTACAAGATGTATTCGGAGTTCCTTACCAAGTACGGTGCATCTTGACCCCCAGGAAGGACAAGGAAGCCAAGTCGCAACCGCAAGCATATCATCCCGTGGTAAGTGAAGCTGTGAAGCTGGGAGGCCGGATTATCGAGGAGGAGTAGGCAAAGTGATGGATAAGAACATTCTGCGCCAAGCGCAGCAGATGCAAGCGAAACTGCTTAAAGCCCAAGAGGAGTTGGGGGAAGCCACTGTAGAGGCTAGTTCTGGCGGTGGCGCTGTAACTGTAGTTGTCAGCGGACATCAACAGTTATGCTCTATCAAGATCTCGCCTGAGGCTGTCGATCCCGATGATATTGAGATGCTTGAAGACCTGGTACTGACTGCTGTAAACGAGGGAATAGAGAAAGCCAGAGAGCTCGCCGCCAGCCAACTTGGAGCCATAACTGGAGGACTTAATATCCCTGGGTTAACCTGAACCTTTTTCTCTTCGCTGCAGCCATCAGTTTCCCGGAAATTCAAAATAATAAGAGGAGTTTCGAGGGTTTGAGAATCGGTTTTATGCCTGCTGCTGAACCAGTGTCCCGGCTAATTGAGGAGTTAGGCAAGCTCCCCGGTATTGGGCCGAAGAGCGCTGCACGTCTTGCCTATTACCTGCTGCGCATGCCCGAAACCGAGGCGCGATCTCTGGCCGAGGCAATAATCGCAGTCAAGGATGAGACAGTTCTATGCTCCTCATGCCAGAACATTGCGGACTCCGATCCGTGCGCCATCTGCACCAGCGAGGAACGACACCACAACATCATCTGTGTCGTCAAGGAACCCCTGGACCTCCTTGCCCTGGAGCGCACCGGCCGGTACAAGGGACTATATCACGTTCTCCACGGTGTGCTCTCTCCTATGGACGGTATCGGCCCTGGAGACCTGAAGCTAAAAGAGCTTATGGAGCGAATTGAGACAGGCTCAGTCGAAGAGGTTATCCTGGCTACCAACCCCAACCTTGAGGGAGAGGCAACGGCAATGTACATCCAGAGGTTACTTTCTCCCCTGGGGCTTCGTGTGACCAGACTTGCCCGCGGGCTACCCGTGGGTGGCGACCTCGAATACGCCGACGAAGTAACCCTCACACATGCTCTTGAGGGCAGGCAACCGATGTGAAGAGGAGGACGCTATAGTGCTGGCAGAGAAACCGATAGACAAGAGCAGAATTATACAAACTCAGGCCGCCCATGGGAACTTCCTCAAGGCGACGAAATCCCTCTGCCCCGAAGATCTGAGAATCCTGGACGCTGAACTATGGGAGGTCGACGGACAGGTGCTCATGAGAAAGAGCTGCCCCGACCACGGAAGCTTCGAGGATATTTATTGGAGCGACTATGACGAATATGCGAGAGCGGAGAAGTTCCGAGATCACGGCACTGGCTTGCATCAGCCGATAGAATCAAAGCTTGGTTGCCCCCTTGACTGCGGCCTGTGTCAGAACCACCAGACGCACACAATTCTGCTGATCATGGAACTAACTACCAGATGCAACCTACGGTGCCCGATCTGCTACGCTCGCGCCGGTGAGCTAAACGATTCCGGTGGCCTGAGCCTGGAACAGATACGGTCGATCTTGGAATACACGCAGCAGAATAACTATCCTATGAGGGTCAGGGCAGTCGGAAACAGCGGTGGCGAGCCAACTCTGAGAGACGACCTTCCAGAAATAATCGAAATGGAGAAGGCGCACGGTTTTGACTATGTCCTGACCATGACTAACGGACTGAGGCTCGCAGAGGACATCGACTACTTTAAGAAACTGCGAGACTCCGGCACATGGATTTATCTGCAATTCGATGGCGTCACGTCCGAACCGTACCTCAAAACAAGAGGGCAAGACCTGTGGCCGCTGAAGCAAAAGGTCCTCGAAAATGCCCGAAAGATAGGCTACGGCAAGATTGCACTCATCCCCACGCTGGCAAAAGGAGTCAATGACCATCAAGTTGGCGACATGATAAGATACGCCGCCGAAAACTCAGATGTGATCAAGTTTCTCGTCTTCCAGCCTGTCAGCTTCTCAGGACGAATAGACACGACTCAATTGAAAGAGATGAGAATAACATGCCCGGATGTCACGAGGATGGCCGAAGAGCAAACCGGGGGACAGATCAAGAAAAGCGATTTCTTCGCGCTCCCGATGAACCAGACGATGTCTCGAATGATGACCAAGGGGGGGCAGCATCAAGACTTCTGTGTCCACCCCCACTGCGGGCTAATAACCATAGTCGACCACTCACGTGGCAAGCTGGATCCCGTGCCGCGCTATATAAAGAACGAAGCGTTCCACGCCACAATGAGTAGGGCCTTTGCCCTTAATTGGTCCCAACCAAGAATCATGTGGACTCTCGCAACCAGCTTGATAAGATACGTCAATCCCCGGCTGTGGTTAAAGCTCTCGCGTATTCTATTGATGACCAAAGGCAGGAAGTCTATCAAATGGGTCCTGACGGAATGGCTTCCAGGACAGTGGCTCACAATAGGAATAATGCATTTTATGGACCCTTACAATTTCGACATGGATCGAGTCAACAACTGCGCCCTCCACTTCGGGGTCATCGACAAAGAAGGGAAACCCAGACTGATCCCCTTCTGCTCCATGAATAACATCCATCGATCAACCTTATATAGCAGAAACGGGGAACAGAAAGAGGCAGGTTTGGATATGGTAGCTAGCTCCCAGGAACAGGCTGCGTGACAGCTCCGAACTGCGATGGCCAGGCCACGTGTATACAAGACTGAGGCTATTGTTCTCAAGCGAATCAATCTGGGCGAAGCGGACAGCATCATCACCCTGTACACACCAAACCACGGCAAGATCAGAGCAGTAGCAAAGGGTGTGCGAAGACTGAAGAGCAAGCTTGGCGGACACCTCGACCTCTTGACTCGGAGCGCTCTGCTCCTAGCTCAGGGGCGGAACCTGGATATCATCACTCAGAGCCAATCAATCGAGAGCTTTCTCCCTCTGAAGAGCGACCTCAACCGCATAAGCTGTGCCTTTTACGTCGCAGAGCTTCTGGACCAATTCACTGCGGAGGAGGTTGAAAATTATCCTATATATAGATTGCTGAACGCCGACCTACTGTGGTTATGCACGGCACGAAATTCCGCGCTGGTCCTCAGGCACTTTGAACTCCAACTTCTAAGCCACCTCGGCTACCAGCCGGAGCTCTACCATTGCCTGGGTTGCAAATCTCCCCTTACACCACAAAGGAACCTGTTCAGTGCCATCAGCGGAGGTAGCTTTTGCCCTGACTGCGCTGGAAAGGAGCCTGTGGTTCGCCCGATCTCGGTTGATGCTCTCAAGGTCATGAGATTCCTGCTCAGTAATGACCACACGTCCGCCAGACGCCTGCGGATGAGAAGCGACTTGTCCCATTAGGTGGAGCAGTTGATCAGATGGTATATCCGCTATCTTCTGGAGCGTGATGTGAAGTCTCTGGAGTTCCTCGATCATCTACGTGGGTAAGGGGCAAACCGGTGCGTTCGCCCTCAGTCCCTTGATTGGGACAGACACACAGGTCTGCCCCTACTGTCGGCGCTCAACCACATAATCCGCCAGCTCAACCAGCTTACGCCGGCAGGGGCCTTCGGTAAACATCCTCAACGCCTGACACGCCTCGGTGAGGAAACCCTGAGCGACACTGTAACATTCGGAAACAATCTCTGAGTTGCGTATCATATCGATGGCTAGATCGAGGTTTTGCTCCATCTGTCTGCGTTCAAATATGTCTTTAATCGGATTGTCGTCAGGATGCTGCTCTGTAAGCACGATGGCTGGGAGCGTCAGGTGCCCCTGGATCAGATCACTTGCGACTGGCTTGCCCAACTCCTCCTCGCCAGCCGTGAAATCAAAAACGTCATCAACGATCTGGAAGGCCATTCCCAGATTATAGCCATAGCTACTGAGAGCCCGTATGGCCTCCTCCGAAGCTTCAGTGACAATCCCGCCTGACTCTGTAGCCATCGCAAACAGGGAAGCGGTCTTATTGCCGATCCTCCTGAAATAGCTTTGGCG
>QIGA01000076.1 GCA_003229915.1 Chloroflexota bacterium | reverse complement strand
TTTAAAAATCAGAGTTTTGGGTGTCATTGCGAGCGCAGCGAAGCAATCTCACGGGCGTTAGGGCGTTCCATGGAACGCCCCTACACCCCGCACTCCCACCACCCTTAGACTGAGATGTAGTGAGTAGGGTGGGTGCAGCGTAGCGAAACTCACCGTTCAGTTGTGCCTTTGGGGTGGTGGGTTCCATTTCATTCCACCCACCCTACGATGCTCTCCCTTCAAGGGAGATGATATTTATGTGGAAGCATGCCAAAGACTAATAGTTTATGAAATCCACGGATTAAGGGCTCGAATCTGCACTTGACGGGATTGCTCGTGCTGTTATAATTATATACTGTTCGCGCGAATATGAGAGTGATTGCGGGCAAGGCCAAGGGGCAAGGGTTGAAATCTCTGCGAGGGTCGGGTATACGTCCCACGTCCGACTTGCTTCGCGGAGCGGTTTTTTCTATGCTGGAATCTGTGGCCACCGACTGGTCAAGGGTACTTGACCTCTATGCCGGCACAGGTGCTTTGGGCATCGAAGCCCTGAGCCGGGGTGCCGAATGGGCGGATTTTGTGGAGAAGAAACCAAGGTTGTGCGCCCTCATCAAGGAGAATTTGGAGCGTACCGGCTTTGCCAGCCAGGGAACCGTCTACTGTATGAGCGTCGCCAAGGCCTTTTCCATCCTCAACGGAGAATACGGCATCCTGCTTATGGACCCTCCCTACGTTGATTCATATGTGGGCACCACCGTGGAGAAACTTGCCTCTTCTGACCTCGCAGGGAAGGAATCGACCCTGGTCATCGAGCATTCCCGGCGCGTGCCGCTCGAGGAAAGATACGGCGATTTTCGCCAAATAAGAAACCTGCATCATGGCGATAGCTACGTCTCTGTGTATCAATACGCTGAAGGGGAATCGTGACCCGCGCTATCTACCCGGGCAGCTTCGATCCGGTGACCAACGGGCACCTCGATATCGCTGACAGGGCAGCGGCCCTTTTCGATGAATTGATCATCTGCGTCTATGATGTCCCCCAGAAACACCTCATGTTCACCACCAAGGAGAGGGTCGAGTTGATGAGAAAGGCGGTCACTCACCTGCAAAATGCCCAAGTGGTGCCGTACACCGGACTCACCATCGGCTTTGCCCGGGAGATGAACGCCAGGGTAATCGTGCGCGGCTTGAGGATGACCTCCGACTTTGAACGGGAGTTCGAGATGGCGCTGATGAACAAGAAGCTGGCTCCTGACATAGAGTTGGTATGCTTCATGACCAGCCTCGAATATCAGTTTATCAGTTCGAGTTTGCTCAAGGAGGCCTGTGAACTGGGCGGGGACATCAGCAATCTCGTGCCCAACCATGTTGCCGATGCCTTGGTTAAGAAATTTAGCCTGGCCAAGAAGAAGCCAGGCCAGCAGTGATTAGAAAAGCATCCCGGCCAAGAAAGTTGCGAGGAGGGAAAAAGGATGGCCTATAAGATTACCGATGAGTGCATAAGTTGCGGAGCATGCGAGCCTGACTGTCCCAATCAGGCAATAACGGAGGGCGACACCCAGTACGACATAGACCCTGACAGGTGTACTGAATGTATCGGCTCATACGAGTCTTCCCGTTGCGCCGACCTCTGTCCGGTCGACTCCTGCGTCCCCGACCCCGCTCATGAGGAAACCAAAGAGCAACTGCTCGAAAAGTGGCGCAAGTTGCACTCAGGTGAGGAACCAGCCGCGGGCACTTATTAGCGGCTCAGGGCAAGAAACCCAATCCTGACGGGTTATTATATAGGTTATCGCTGCCGCCTTTCTACCAAGGGCCACCGGGCGCTTGGGTTCCGCAACTGCCTCGTAGGAGGGTAAGGCACGGACTCGGAGCTGAGCTTGTCCAACATGGCTCTTTGCCTCGTTGGACAGCCAGCCTCTGGATTTATGCCTGTGCCAATCACGACTCCGTCCGCACCTGCCCCCCAAGCTGCTCAATACCCTGCTTTTTGAAGCTGTGGCTACCGAACATCCAGAGGCCGCCCTGTCACTGTTTCACCGTCCTGCCGGGATATGAAAACGAGGGCGCGTGGTGTGTCTTTCTCCAACCATCATCGAGCCAAAACTGAGGTTTTCGATCTTCACCGAAATATCACCTCACCGTTCTTTCTGATATAATACCCCCGGAGCCTGTCTGAGGATTTGGGTAGGTCGGAACATCTGCTCTAGGCCACCCTGATTTGCCAGGTTTTCGGACACCCTTCCAGGAGCTTTCCAGAGCAGACCCGGATAAGAGTTTATCTACTATTCAACATCAAAAAACCTCTGGGGCAGCGACACGATGCCAGATCAAAAGCGATTGCTCATCCTCTTCGACGGACATGCCCTGATACACCGAGCCTTCCACGCCCTGCCATCGCTCACAGTGTCTAAGACGGGAGAGCCCACCGGGGCAGTCTACGGCTTCGCCAGCATGCTGCTAAAGGTGGCCGCTGAATTGAAGCCGACCCACTGGGCTATCGCGTTTGACAGCCCCGCGCCTCCCTTCAGGCACACCCAGTTTGAGGATTACAAGGCGCATCGCCCCCCAACCCCGGATGAGCTCAAGCGCCAGTTCAAGCGAGTGCGTGAGCTGGTCGAAGCGTTTAACATTCCCTCCTTCGAGGTAGACGGCTACGAGGCAGACGACATTCTGGGCACCATAGGTCAGCAGGCAAGCAAGGAAGGCATCGATACCGTAGTCGTCACCGGGGATACCGATATATTCCAGCTTGCTTCGCCCCACGTCAGCGTACTGACCCCCCGTCCGGGGAAAACATTCAGCGACACAATCACCTACGATGAGGCGACGGTACAGCAGCGATACGGGCTTCTTCCTCAACAACTCGCCGACCTGAAGGGGCTGAAAGGAGATCCTTCTGACAATATCCCAGGCGTCCCTGGCATCGGCGAGAAGACAGCGACAAAACTGATCCAGCAATTCGGCAGCATCGAGGGAATTTACGATCATATTGACGAGGTGACCCCCGAAAGGGTGCGAAAGCTATTGAAGGACGGCGAAAGCCAGGCCAGGCAGAGCAAGGAGCTTGTTACCATCGTCACAGATATGCCCATCGATTTCGACCTGACCTGCTGCCGTGTTGGCAACTATCAGCGGAACAAGGTAGCCGAGCTTTTCCGCGAGCTGGAGTTTGCCAGACTCCTCTCCAAGCTGCCCGAGAGCATTGTTCAGGAGCATGGAACCGCGCAGGTAGGGACACCGACCAGCAGGGAAGCCGTTGACTATCAAATTATCGATACCGCTGAGTCCCTGGAAGAGGTCGTCAACGCTCTGTCGCAGCTTGAGTCATTCGCCATCGATACTGAGACAACGGGAATCGACCCAAGACAGTCAGCATTGGTCGGCGTCTCCCTGTCCCCAGTACCCGGTAAGGCATGGTACCTACCTGTGGGGCACTCGTCAGGAGACCAGTTGCCCTTGTCCCAAGTCATTGCCGCACTCAAACCACTGCTGGAAAACCCTGAAGTGGTCAAGATCGCCCATAATGGCAAATATGACATGACGGTCCTCCTCAAATACGGGGTGATGGTGCAGAACCTGGGCTTCGACACCATGATCGCTGCCTACCTCTCGGAGGAAAAGGCGCTAGGGCTGAAGCCTTTGGCCTTCTCCAAGCTGGGCATAGAGATGACGCCTATAAGTGACCTGATCGGCAGCGGGGCAAAACAGATATCGATGGCCTGGGTGGACATCCCCAGGGTAGTGAATTACGCCTGTGCCGATGCCGACATCGCCAACAGGCTGAGCGAGCTGCTGGAGGTAGAGCTCAAGGATCAGGAGGTGTGGGAGCTGTTCACCAAGGTGGAGATGCCCCTGCTCCCTGTGCTGCTGCGAATGGAGACTAACGGCGTGGCTCTGGATACCTCCAGGCTGCGAGAGATGTCCTGGAGCATGGGCGAGAAGCTGGCCAAGCTCGAAAGCGAGATATATAGCTGCTCCGGTCGCAGGTTCAACATAAACTCGACCCAGCAGCTAGGAGTGGTGCTTTACGATGACCTCAAACTGCCCCGAACGAAGAGGACCAAAAGCGGCTACTCCACAGGTGCCTCAGTCCTTGAGGGGCTCAAAGGAGCGCACCCCCTTATCGAGCTCTTACTTGAGTATCGCCAGTTGACGAAGCTGAAGTCCACCTATGTGGATGCTCTTCCCGCTCTGATCGATCCCGAGACCGGGAGGGTGCACACCAGCTTCAACCAGACCGGGACCTCCACCGGCCGGCTCTCCTCCAGCAATCCCAATCTGCAGAATATCCCGGTGCGCACCGAAGAGGGAAGGCAGGTAAGGAAAGCCTTCATCGCCGAGAGAGAATCCTCCCTGCTCCTTGCTGCCGACTACTCCCAGATCGACCTCCGCGCCCTGGCACACCTCTCCCAAGACCCCCGGCTCCTCGATGCCTTTGCCAACGATGAGGATATTCACACTACCACCGCGTCGCAGGTGTTCGGCGTCCCGCTTTCTGAAGTCACTCCAGACATGAGGAGGCTGGCGAAGACAGTCAACTTCGGGGTGATCTACGGGATGAGCGAATACGGGCTGGAGCAGGCCACCGAGCTCTCTCGACAGGAGGCGGCAGAGTTTATCAAGGCCTACTTTGAGAAATATAGTGGCGTCAAGGACTACCTTGACACCACCAAACGCGATGCGGCCGAGAAGGGATACGTGCAGACCCTCCTGGGTAGACGGCGTTACATACCGGAGATCAAGTCCTCCAACGGACAAGTGAGAATGGCGGCGGAGCGAATGGCGATAAACATGCCGGTTCAGGGCACCTCGGCCGATATTATCAAGGTGGCGATGATCGAGCTCCAGCATGAGATGGACAAGAAGGGACTGGAGGCAAAGATGATCCTCCAGGTGCATGACGAACTCCTCTTCGAGCTGCCTCAAGCAGAAGTAGAGGAACTGACGCAACTGGTGCTCCAGATAATGCCCAGGGCGCTGGAGCTCAGCGTCCCTCTCGAGATCGACGTGAAGACTGGCCGTAACTGGGACGAGATGGAGTATCGGAATGGCGGAAAATAAAGCAAGCAAAGAACGTAGGAATTGCGGGAAATTTTGTAGATGCGTTAATGATTTAAACGATTAGACTCAATTGACGCTGTCGAAAAGAAAGCATAAACTATTGAACATGCTAGAGCTTGATAAGATCATCAACGGGGACTGTCTCAGTGTTCTAGGAACATTCCCCGACGCTTGTGTCGATCTTATTTTTACGTCTCCTCCATACGCTGACAATAGAAAGAACACTTATGAGGGGATCCCCATAAAACACTATGTAGACTGGTTTCTCCCCATATCAAATGAACTTAAGCGTGTTCTGAAATCTGAAGGCTCTTTCATCCTGAACATCAAAGAAAGGACAGTCGGTGGCGAGCGCCAAACTTAC
The DNA here is from genome assembly GCA_003229915.1 of Chloroflexota bacterium. GTDB lineage: Bacteria > Chloroflexota > Dehalococcoidia > SZUA-161 > SZUA-161 > SZUA-161. Next base: position 1,552 of record QIGA01000076.1, on the reverse strand, counting down.
GTCCTAGAGCTAATACTCGCAATGAGAGACCAAGGTTGGTTTTGGACCGAGGAATACGTCTGGCATAAAAAGAATTGCTACCCTGGCAAGTGGCCCAACAGGTTTAGAGATGCCTGGGAGCGCTGTCTCCACTTTACCAAGCAAAAGCGATTCAAGATGTTCCAGGAAGCAGTCATGGTTCCTATGGGCGATTGGGCGACCAAGAGACTGGCAAAGCTGAGTGATACTGACCGAATTCGGGATGAATCCCACGTAGGCAGTGGCTTCGGTAAGAACGTCTCTCACTGGCTCGACAGACAGTATGTTTATCCAACAAATGTCCTGCATCTCGCCACAGAATGCGCGAACCGGGGGCACAGCGCATCATTTCCCATCTCTTTGCCAACTTGGTTCATCAAGCTGTCCACTGAAGAAGAAGACCTCGTTCTTGACCCCTTCGCAGGCTCTGGAACAACGGCAGTGGCTTGCATCAAGCTGAACAGGCACTATATAGGGATTGAAGCTAAGACAGAATACCGTGACTTGGCACTCGAAGCGATAGAAAAGGCAAGAAATGGACGAAAGAAAGCTAGAATCCCTGATCCGCAAATGTCTCTCAGACTTCTATGAGCGACGTTTACAGAAGGTAAGCCATCTGAAGCTCCGTGCCTTTCTCCGTCGCAAGAACCCCTACTTGTTTAGGGCCTTGGGAATCCAAAAGGCTTCGGATATCGTCGAGCGGTTGCTTACTGATTACATAAGCGCCTCGGACGAAACTATATTTGGCAACGCCTTCTTTGAACCCATCGCCCGGATCTCCTCAGTAGGTAAAGTCTCAGACGCTGAAGGGGTGGATTTTGTTATCGAGACAAAGAACCAGATTACTGCTGTCTCCCTGAAGTCTGGACCGTATATCTACAACGCGAGCCAGAAGAAACGCCAGTCTCAAGAGTTTCAAGCCGTCCGCAACCGTCTTTATAAGCTCCAAAAGCAATTTGACCCCATTCTAGGACATGCTTACGGGCGTGTTGCTAGAAAGCCGAGCATGGACCTCTTCTACAGAGACGCTTCAGGGCAAGCATTCTGGCAGGAGATCACAGGAGACCCGGACTTCTACCTCAAGCTGATTAGACTCATGAAAGATGAACCAGCCAAGCACAGAAAGGAATATTCACCTGCATGGGATGCGGCAGTAAACAAGTTTACCAAAGAGTTTATTGATGAATTCTGTTTTGCCAATGGCAACATAGACTGGGAAAAGTTAGTGAGGTTCGTGAGCGAAGCTGAACCTCAAAAGATGGCTAAGAAATCCCCATAGTTGATACCACTGTGGTCAAAACGAATCATTGTCACGAAAATAAAGGCTGGCAGTATTGAGCGGATGGGGTTGGCCGACGTCGGCCAACCCTACCCCACTGAGTTATAGAAATGCCTGAGCTACCAGAGGTAGAGACCATCAAGAACGACCTTCGTCCCAGGGTAGAAGGCCGTCGTTTCACCGGTGTATCCCTCTTCTGGCCGAGAATGGTGCTAAAGCCCTCGGCCGAGGAGCTTCGCCAGCGTCTCCCCGGTC
>QIGA01000195.1 GCA_003229915.1 Chloroflexota bacterium | reverse complement strand
CATTGCGTATCGATTTCATGCATGAGACGACGCGAACCGGAGGAGAAAGGCGTGAAGGGGGTACGCTTGTTTTGGAGAATCCCGGCCAACGAGGAAAGCTGAAGGAACAGAGAGGGAGGACGGAGCCGCAGGCTAGACCTTCTCCACCTTGAGCATGTTGGTGGTTCCCGTGACACCGATGGGGACCCCACCCGTTATCACGACGAGGTCACCCTCTCTAGCGGCCCCGAGTTCCCGGGCCAGAGCACTGCCCTTGGTAAAGAGGTCATCGACATTGGAAACAAGCGTCGACAGGAAAGGATAGACACCCCAACCCAGAACCAGCCTGCGCTGCACCGCTTCGCTTTGCGTCAGCGCCAGGATCGGCACCTTTGGCTTGTACTTGCACACACGCCATGCGGTACTGCCCGACTCCGTGAACGCCACTATTGCCGCGGCACCGAGCTGATGGGCAGTACTGCAGGCATTATAGGCAATAGCATCGTCCGTATGCGGCTCCAGGGCGGCACCCTTATCAGCAAGTCTCCGCTCATAGGGCAACACAGCCTCCGTTTCCCTGGCAACGCGGCACATCATGGTCACCGCTTCTACAGGGTAACTGCCGATGGCGGTCTCGGCAGAGAGCATCACAGCATCAGTGCCATCCCAGATAGCGTTGGCTACATCTGCGACCTCAGCCCGCGTTGGACGAGGAGCTTTTATCATCGACTCCAGCATCTGGGTGGCCGTGATGACAGGCTTGCCCCATCGGTTGCACTTCCTGATGCTCTCTTTCTGCACCATCGGCACCTTCTCCAACGTTATGTCTACTCCCAAATCGCCTCGCGCCACCATGATGCCATCGCTGACCCTCAGAATGCTGTCGAAGTTCCGCACGGCCTCCCGTCGTTCGATCTTGGCGATTACCGCAGGCACCTTGCCTACCTCTAACAAAATGGACTTAACCTGGGAAACATCGCTCGCATGGCTGACATAAGAGAGAGCGATATACTCCACCTGGTGCGCCACCGCAAACTCAAGCTGCCGCCGCATCGCATCAGAGACGTAGGGGGCGGACATTTTCACTCCGGGAATAGCGATGCCTCTCCTCGAGCTCAACACCCCACCCTCCATTACCTCGCAGACCACATCCGTGCCCGTGGTGTCCCGCACCATCAGCCGAATCGCGCCATCATCTAATAGGATCATATCACCAGCGGTAACATCCTTGATAATATGGGGCAGGTTCAGCGAAACTTCATGTTGGTCTCCGGGGACGCTTCTGCTGGTGAGTACCAGACGAGAACCCTTCTTCAAATTCACCTGACCATCTCTGAGATCGCCCGTCCTGTAGCGTGGGCCGGGGAGGTCCACAAGGACAGCCACCGGCACATCAAGCTTGTTCGCCACCACACGGACAGTACGAATGGCGGCCGCATGCTGCTCCTCATCGCCGTGTGACAGGTTAATACGTGCCACATTCATACCAGCGCGTATCAGCCTTTCCAGCATTCGAGCCGACTCGGTGGCTGGCCCTAGAGTGCACACTATTTTGGTTTTGCGACGTAGATCAATCTTCATAGCAACGGACTCAGGCACCACCACTTTGCTAGAGCAGCGGCCTACTTCAAGGTCCCGCTCAGCACCTCATCAATCTGTTCAACCAAGATGAAGTCAAGTCCTTTTCTGATATGCTGCGGGACCTCTTCCAAATCGTTCTCGTTGTCCTTGGGCAGCATTACCTTCTTTATTCCGGCGCGGTTGGCAGCGAGTACCTTCTCCTTGATACCGCCCACAGGAAGCACTTTCCCCCGCAGGGTAATCTCGCCGGTCATGGCTATATCCTTGCTTACCGGCCGTTTGCTCAGCGCAGACACAAGCGACACCGCCATTGTAATACCAGCAGAAGGGCCGTCCTTGGGAATAGCGCCAGCAGGAACGTGTACATGCACATCGTTTTTGCTGTAGAAATCCTCCTCGATGCCCAGAGACGCAGCTTTAGAGCGAGCGAAGCTAAGCGCAGCTCGTGCCGACTCCTGCATCACGTCACCCAGTTGACCAGTGAGAATGAGGTTTCCCTTTCCTGGCATCAGGGTGGACTCCACAAAAAGCACATCGCCGCCCGCCGGTGTCCAGGCGAGACCTGTCGCCACTCCAATCTCGTCCGTCCGCTCAGCCACTTCGTGTCGGAATTTACGTTGCCCCAGGAAGTCTACGAGCTTGTTGGGAGTGACCGTGACCTTTCCCTTGTCCCCTTGAGCCACCTGCCGCGCCCTCTTGCGGCAAATCGTGCCTATCTCCCTCTCCAGATTCCTTAGTCCCGCCTCTCTGGTGTGGTTTCTGACAATGGACAAGACGGCATTATCGGAGATCTTGAGCATGTCACCGGAAAGGCCATGCTCTTCAAGCTGCTTCGGGATCAAGAACTTCTTTGCGATGTGCAGCTTCTCGATCTCCGTGTACCCAGAGAGCTCAAGAACCTCCATTCTGTCCCGCAGAGCTGGCGGAATTGGATCAATAATGTTGGCTGTGGTGATGAACATCACCCTTGACAGGTCAAAAGGAACCTCAAGATAATGGTCGCTGAATGCGAAATTCTGCTCAGGGTCCAGGGTTTCGAGCAATGCCGCCGACGGATCCCCGCGGAAATCCGCCCCAATCTTATCGATTTCATCGAGCATGAAAACCGGATTATTGGAACCAGCCCGGTGGATGCTCTGTATTATCCTGCCGGGGAGAGCACCAACGTAGGTGCGCCGGTGCCCCCGAATCTCTGCCTCATCCCTGACACCACCCAGAGACATGCGGATGAAATTGCGCCCCAACGCTCGGGCGATGGACTTCCCGATTGAAGTCTTGCCAGTTCCCGGAGGCCCGACAAAGCACAAGATCGGGCTCTTCATATCTCCCTTGAGCCCTCTCACCGCAAGATAATCGAGAATCCTTTCCTTGACCTTTTCCAGGTCATAGTGGTCCTCATCGAGAATGCGCTGCGCCTGAGCAACGTCAAGATTGTCCTCGGTGCTCACAGCCCAGGGCAAAGACGCCAGCCATTCGAGATATGTTCGCACAGTGGTGTACTCCGCGGCTTGAGGAGGCATCTTGGCAAGACGATCGAGCTCTCGTTCAGCCTCCTTCGCCGCCTCAGGGGGAAGCTTGGCTTCCTCGATCTTCGCCCGGATCTCATTTATCTCCACAGTACGCTCGTCTACTTCGCCCAGCTCTTTCTGGATCGCTTTGAGTTGCTCCCTGAGCAGAAACTCCCTCTGGCCTTTGTCCATCTCGCTTTTGACCTGGGACTGGATCTTGCTTCCGAGCTCCAGAATCTCAAGCTCCCTGTTCACGAATGTGGTGAGCTTCTCGAGGCGCTCCTGCACATCCAGCGTCTCCAATATCTCCTGGCTCTCACCAGGCTTGAGGTTGGAATGGACAGCGACGAAATCAGCGATCACGCCGGGTTCGGTCAGATTCACGGCAGCAACAGAAAGCTCATCGGGTAGATTAGGAGCCAGGGAGACCAACTTCTGAAAAAGCGATAGGATATTCCTAATCAGGGCCTCAAGTTCAGGGGTCCTTTCCAGCTTCTCCTCTACCCTCTCGATTCTTCCCTTTATGTAGGGCTCAACCTGCGCCACTTGCCCCAGCCTGATCCGGGCGATACCCTGTAGCAAAACATGAACTGTGCCATCAGGCATCTTGAGCATCCTGACGATGCTGGATGCTGTGCCGATTTCGTACAGGTTGGCTGGCGGCTGCTCCTCCACATCCTGACGCTGAGCAAACACACCCACGATCTTGTCCCCAGCAACTGCGTCATCAACCAGCTTAATCGTCCTCTCATTGCTCACGGCCACAGGAACCATCATCGCAGGGAAAACAGCGTCTGGTCCACCGGGGATGATGGCAAGTTCCTCAGGAATCAAGACTTCCGTAAACTTGCTCTCTGATTTTTCATCGGTTGGTATCATCGTTCTTCCCCCTACACCATCAATCACCCTGTCCTAATATCGATCCTCAAGGCTCCACCGCTCCTGGCTTTGGGGAGGACAACTTCAACCAGGCCATCTTCATAGGAAGCTTTTATGTTCTTAGTATCTATAGCCATGGGTAGCTTGATGCTTCTCTTGAAGGGCCCGCCTGCGATTTCCATTCGGTGATAGGCCCTCTTTTCACCTGTTTTCAAAGCTTTACTCCTGCTGCCTTGTATAGTGAAGGTGTCTTGGTCGACCATTAGCCTGATGTCGGATTCTTTGACACCTGCAACCTCAACGATCACCACAAGATTGTCTTTGGTCTCATATACATCAATAGCTGGCTCCCAAACCAAGGGAGAGAACCGAACCTGAGGAGGCTTTGACCCGGCAAAGTGATCTAGCAGACGGTTCATCTCCTGCTGTATCAAATCCATCTGAGCAAACCAATCACGACGAAACTGAACCATGGCATCCCCCTTTGTCGTGGTCCCACAAGGTAATCACTGGCAGCATTATAAACCAATGCACCAAACATGGGTAGAGGCACGGCGCGCCGTGCCCCTACTTCCTAATGACGGCCTATTTACTCCTGATCGATTCTCTCCGTTGAGGACAAAGCGGGCTTCGCCTTCTCGGGACCCGAGCCATTCTTCCTGTTATCCGTAACGTAGAAACCGGAACCATTGAAGATTATGGGCACAGGAGTGAAAAGTCGGCGCGCTTCCCCCTTACACTTCGGGCAATGTGCTGTAGATTCATCCTCGAAGCTGCGCCTCAAATCAAACTGCGTTGAACAGGCTTCACATTCATACTCATAGACGGGCATAGTTCCAATCCCCCACGAAAAGGAATCCTTTCTATATCACAATCTCCGTCCTCAAGGTTTTCTCCCCCCGAAGGAATACAATTGCTGCCTTGCCGCCAGTGCTTAGATTGGTCAAGGATTGCTCCAGATCGTCGGCATTATGTATCGGTCTCATATTTATTTCGGTGATTATATCGCCCTTCTGCAGACCTGCCTGTTGGCCTAGTGACGAAGAAGCTACCGCTCCAACGAGAGCGCCAAATACGGGGACTGCACCAACCTTCTGAGCTACCCTGCTGGCATCAGCCACCTTCAACCCCAGGCGCGGCCGTTGCCCATCGCCCCCCTTAACCAGCAATTGCTCCAGGCGGATACGGTCAAATCCAATGACCACCTCCCCATCGACCACGATCACTGGTACGCCCATCTGGCCCGTCAGCCGAACAGCCTCCTCCGCTGCCGCCCGATCAACGGAGACATCGTACTCAGCAAAGTTGACCGCGCGCTCGGAGAGAAATCGCTTGGCCTGGTGGCAATAGCCACAAGTCGGTGAGCTGTATACCTTCACGTCCATTCCGCACCCCTTAGCCGAGATTATTGTAATTCGAGGGCGCGACAATGAATATGACTTTTGTCTCAAAGCGCGCATACAAACACAATGCGACCGAATGCGCCAATTCACGTTCGATCGCAATTCTCAGGGGTTCTAGTCTCTTGGCAGCCTGACTCAAATGAGATGGTTTCAAGTAGATGATTTGTGGTCAGCCTGGGAGCCTGTCTGAAAATCATGGGTAGGGTTGGAGCATCTGCTCCAACTGTGCCTAGAGCAGATGCTCTAGGCTACCCTATCCTGCTAAGCTATCGTACTCTCTCCTAAGCTGCCTGGTAAATGGCCTCCAAATCCAGATGCTTCTCCAGAATCTGGCCCAGCCTCTCCACCTTCTTCTCATCGTAGAACACAGCCCTGTCGAAGACATCTTCCAGGGACTCCATCGTGCCTACAGTGTCCTTTTCCACCAACACTATCGGCACCTCGAGCTCCAGCGCCCGGCTGAGGATGCTGGGCATGGGATCGATATTATCCGTCAGTACAAGACACCTGGTTGAGGTCTCGAGAGCCGCCAACTGAATGTCGGGACGATCACCACGGGTGATAACCGCCTTATTGGACTTGAGGGTGAGATACGAAAGCGCAGAGTCCATTGACATCGCTCCTACCATCAGACTCTCAACAAGCTCATTCGAACGGTCCTGCGAATTGAGAATGCTGCCTCCTACATGCTCGGCAAGTTCTCTCACCGTAACACTGAATAACGCACGGTCCTCAGGCAGCACGCCCAGGACTTTGACCTCGTTTTGTTCCAGTGCTGGCACAACTCGGGCCTTTACCGACTCCATCCTACGTTCGGGCACAGCATTGATAACTACGCCGAGGAGGTTATCGGACAGCATCTTGGCTGCGGCTACAATTCGACCTTCATCAAGGTCACTCTCATAGGGAACAATGAGTATCGCCCTGGCCTTGAGCGCCTCCACGACTCGACCTGCTATTCTGGCCGAGTCACTCCCTGCTTCGAAACCGCTTACGCCCTCCAAAAGGACCACATCTTTACCCTGCGAAATCTTAGAATAGGCTTCCTCGACTTTTCTGAGCCAGGGAGGTTCTTTTTCATCCATGGTGGCTGCCAAATCCTCCACGCTGCCGGAAACCGGGCAAAGCGACTCAATCGGCTCTTCTAAGGCCAGAAGCTGCTTCATGGACTCAGCGTCTCTGTCGCTGCCCTCAAGCTGGCTGCACACGGGCTTGAGAAACCCAACCTTCTTCCCATCTGCCTGTAGCTTTCTGCCCAGACCTGCAGAAAGAGCACTTTTCCCCGCAGCCTCCCCCATTGAGGTGATATACAAAACAGCCATCTAACCCTCCTTGGTCCGCAGATCGAAACTAGCGTTCCCGATTTCTCTCCTTAAAAGTATATCACACCCCGACCCCGAGGCAACGGCCTGAAGGCATTGTCTACTAACTCATTAGGCATGATGTTTCTCCTAGTTTCGCATTAAATCCCTCTCCCTTTTCGGGAGAGAACCGTAGGGGCACAGCGCGCTGTGCCCCTACGACCATCAACGTCTTGGGTGGCAATGCCCTCCTGGAGAGGAAAGTCAAATCGCAATGACAGAACAAGTGAGCTTTCTGAATCTGCACCCACTAGACTGGATTGAACTCGAAAAACGGCCTGCCTTCTGATAAAATGCGCACAGTACCGCTATCGGCGCTGCGCTATGAAAGGAACACGGAATGAGAAGAATATGGGCGCCCT
>QIGA01000092.1 GCA_003229915.1 Chloroflexota bacterium | reverse complement strand
GCTCGCGCTAGCTACAAATAACTAGTTTGTGCAACAAGCTCCTTGGAGGTGATGAATGGATGTGACGATGATCTACTTTTCGCAAACTGGCAACACGCGCAAGGTGGCAGAGACCATGGCCACTGCGTTTCAGGAAGCAGGGCACTCGGCGCGAACTGTCCCTTTGAAGGAGGCGACCGCTGACGATGTGACCAAGAGCGACCTGCTGGGCGTAGGAACCTCATGCATGACCAGCCAGGCTCCTACGCCAATCAAAGAATTTCTTCATAACCTGCCCCCGCTAGAGGGGCGGCGTACGTTTGTCTTTGCTACATCGGGGGGCGCGTCTGGCAGAGTCCTCTATGATCTAACCCACTTGCTGCGCGGCAAAGGTGCCGACGTAGCAGGCGGGGTTTTGATCCGCGGAGAAGTTCACCACCCTGCTCCATGTCTCCTCGGCCACTTCCGAGGTCGTCCCAATGCAGAAGATTTGAACCGAGCCAGACGCTTTGCCACCGCTGTCGCAGAACCCATATCGGCAGTACGTTCCAGCCCCTTGGCCGAAAGCCGTCCGGAAGCGATCAAACCAAGATGGGGATTCTATGACCTTGTGGCTTCGCTCAGCTCAGACCGATTACAGCGTGTCCTGTTACCTGAGCCGAAACTTGACCCAGACCGTTGCGATCTGTGCGAATGGTGCGTCAATGAATGCCCGATGGATAATATCACAATGCAGCCACACCCAATCCTCGGTGGGAAGTGCATTCGGTGTTACCGCTGTCTTACAGGCTGTCCTCAAAAAGCCTTCAACGTGAATTGGCGGTTCAGCAACCTGGCTATTTTGTCGCTCTACAACACCTCCTTTGTACGTTGGTTCGGTGATGTCGAACCTGGCGAACAGGTCTATTGAGGTGTCATGAATAGGCATACAACCTCAGATGTTTTCGCCTTACCGACACCTCTTTGATAGAGAATGGGGACACTAAAAGTAGTTGACTGAGCTAAGTAGAGATGGCACAATGACTCCGAGGTAAAAATGACTACACCAATGTTGGTCTATTCTGACTTCGTTTGACCCTTCTGCTATATCGCTGAGCGAAGCAGCCTGGTCAGGCTGGAGAACGAGTTCGACGTAGAGGTAGACTGGAGAGGATTTGAGCTTCATCCAGAGACCCCTAAAGGGGGGATATCTCTGACACAACTCTATCCAGCAGCCAGGATGAAGGACATACGAGAATATATGGAGAATTTTGCGTCGGGCTTTGGAATACATGACATGCAAACACCTGAACGGCTGCCCAATACTCGTCGCGCACTTGCAATGGCCGAGTTCGCCCGTGATAAGGGAAAGCTGGATACATTTCGAGAGCTGGCTATGCAGGCCCATTGGAAGGATGGCAAAGACTTGGAAAATGACCAAGACTTGGCTGAATTGGCAACTCGTGCGGGGTTAGACCCAATCACTGCCATAGAAGCTACCAATTCCCCGAAGTACCTTCAGCGTGGCGATGCATTGCGCGAGGAATCACACGCGATGGGTATTACTGGCATCCCGACGTTTGTTATCGGGAATGAGCGTGTAGTGGGCTGTCAACCATATGAAGCACTAGCCAGCGCAGCACGCGAAGCAGGCGCCGTTCCCAAGGAATAAACGAGAAAGCTCTACTCCTAATCTGCGGGAGAAGAGACCCTTCTGCTGGTCACCCATGAAGTAGGGTGGGTTACGCTGCGCTGCACCCACCACCGTAGGGGCACGGCGCGCCGTGCCCCATGAGGAACGTCACATGTAGAGGCGTCCTCGGGATTGGTGGGTTCCATTTCATTTCACCCACCCTACAGTGCTTGGGTTGCGGGCCAGACGACGAGGTGCTTGAAAAGGGCTTCCTATCGCAACACTGATACTGTATCATTTTAGTTGGTTGGGGGTTGAAAAAGATCGGCTTGACAAACTCCGAGCAAGTGGGTATTATTATGTCAATAGCCTGTAAAAAGTTTGCTTTTCCCCGACCTGTCCTATTACCCAGGCATTTCCCAGGCCATGGATGATCAAACCCGAATCAGGTAGTAAGAAAAGGAGGTCATCCATGAGCTACACGGACAAAACCCTCACTTGCTTGGATTGCAGCACAAGCTTCACCTTTAGCGCTTCCGAGCAGGAATTCTTCGCTTCCAAGGGCTTCACCAATGAGCCAGGGCGTTGTCCTGACTGCCGGGCAGCCAGAAAGCAACAGCGCGGTGGTGGTGGTGGTGGATACGGTGGCGGAGGCTACCAACGTCAGAGGGAAATGTACCCTGTTATATGCGCCTCTTGCGGCACGAGCACTCAGGTACCCTTCGAGCCCCGAAACGGGCGACCGGTGTACTGCTCTGACTGCTACTCTAAAATGAAGCGGTAGAGAGAACGGGAAGCAATCGGCTTCCGATCCCCCAAATCACTTTGAGGGGTTAGGCTGAGGATAGTGGGCAGTTGGGAATGGTGCCCGATTTCCTCCTTAGTACCAACCGTGCAATGTGCATCCCGACATGTTCTTCGCTGTTACTACTTTTGCGCGCTTACCCTTAAGGTGCTCTTGAGTTGATTCGACAGATAGCTGATCGCAGTCGTTTGCGGCAGTCTTTCCATTTTATTTGAGGGGGTTTGAGATGGGGAATGGGCGCGAGACGGTTCATGATGACGATTGCAAGGAGTGTATTCATCACTGGTTAATAGATCAGAAGAATTTCGGGGTTTGCAGGAAGTGCGGAGCAAGCAAGCAGTTTTGCGGTTGGTGGAGCGCCGCAAGCCTCCAAATGGGTTGGGGCAGCAGGTCTGGCAAGGCGAAACATAGTGTTCCGGGCACCAAAAACTGACGTTTGATCTGCACTGATATACTAATTGGGCTTTTTGCCTACAGAAGGGAGCAATTTGAATATCCATGTAGGGAATCTAGCGCGTGAAGTCACTGAAGAGGAGCTGCGACGAACCTTTGAAGAATTTGGGCAAGTTGAAGCAGCCAGGATAGTCATGGACAGGTACAGCGGCGTATCCAGAGGCTTTGGCTTCATAGAGATGCCGGACAATGGCGAAGCTCAAGCCGCCATCGAAGGTCTGAACATGAAGGAGCTGTCAGGGCGCACGCTGGATATCAGTGAGGCACACCCTCCCCGTACAGGGGGAAGGGACAAAAGGCCCTATGGTGGTGGAGGGGGCAGGTCAGGTGGGGGTAGACGACGATCTTTCTAAGCTTCCCAGGCACCACAGCTAAAAGGTTGGGGCTTCCAGCAGGGCGACTAGCCCGATTGAAGACCCCATGGGGAAATATCTCCTTTTTCCATGCTTCAGAAGCCCATGAAGAAAGGGGACATTTTGCCTGGAACGATTTCTGGGAGCAGGTCATAACAGCTCACTGCGCCCGACCGCAAAGAGCATGCGTATTATGCTCCGGTTCTCAAATCTGATGATTTGGGTATAGTGCTCAGATAGTAATTGGCATATAATTGAAAGGAGCAGAAGACATTGCTGCGCAATATCGTCAAGACATACCGGGACAGGTTGTCCAACAGCGGGGATGAGCAGGATTCAACATCCCCTCCAAGACAGCCAGCCCCCGAAAACAGACCTGCTTTGTCATTCCCCAAAGAGAGGGCTAAGATCATGCCCGAGACCACATGGGATCCGTCAGAGTTTCACGTAGCGCCTGACCAAGGGAAGACGCGCTTCCATGACCTGGGCCTGCCGATCGAGGTCATGCATGGGATCTGTGATCTTGGGTTTGAATACTGCACCCCCGTCCAGGCCGCGACACTGCCCAAGGCCCTTGCAGGCATGGATGTCACAGGCAAGGCACAGACTGGTACCGGCAAGACCGCCGCCTTCTTGATTACCATCCTCACACACTTGATACGCAGGCCGTCAAGCGAGAAACGCCGACCCGGTACGCCCCGCGCTCTGATCATGGTTCCTACACGCGAACTGGCTATGCAGGTCAATAAGGATGCGAGTCTACTGGGGAAATACTGTCGATGCAAGGTTGTCGCCGTGTTCGGCGGGATGGACTACCAGAAACAGAAGCAGATGCTGGCGGAGAGGGTAGTCGATATCGTTGTGGCCACCCCCGGCCGCCTGCTGGATTTCAAGCGGCAGGCTGACGTACACCTGGACAAAGTCGAGATACTGGTGATCGACGAAGCTGACGAGATGCTCAGTATGGGCTTCATCCCCGACATGCGGCAGATTGTGCAGAGTACCCCGCCCAAGGCGAACCGGCAGACTATGCTTTTCGGTGCCACGCTCACATCCCAGGTGACCCGTCTTGCCTCGCAGTGGACACGCAATCCCGTTACAGTCGAGATCGACCCCGAGCAGGTAGCCGCCGATACTGTCGACCAGGTGTTGTACCTTGTCAGTGCCAGAGAAAGGTACAACATCCTATACAACATGATCACCCAGCAGAACCTCAAGCGGGTTCTTGTTTTCTGCAACCGCCGGGATCAGACTCGCAGACTGGCAGATCGGCTCAGGGCTCATGGCATCAGTTGCGCAGTACTCTCCGGTGATATCGCTCAAAAGAAGCGAATAAGGACGCTTGAGGATTTCCGTTCGGGCAACATAAGGGTAATGGTATCCACAGATGTGGCCGGGCGCGGCATTCACATTGAGGGCATTAGCCATGTGGTCAACTACAACCTGCCGCTGGACGCGGAGGACTACGTCCATCGCATCGGCCGCACCGGTCGGGCCGGTGCCACCGGAGCATCAGTCGGCTTTGCCACCGAGGATGAGTCTTTCCAGATCCCAGCCATTGAGAAATACCTGGGAGAGGCACTGCGTTGTGTGTATCCAGACGATGCATTGCTCACTCCAGTGCCACCGCTCGCGGTGGGCAATCTATCGCAGTCACGACAGCGAGCCTCACGGACAAGACATCGCCGGGGCAACAGGCAAGGCAGGGCGTAGGGGTGTGCGGAATGAAATGCAACCAATTCCCGTGCCCAAGGGCCTGTCCTTTCGATTTTTGCTAGCATTTTGCAAACCTTTTACGCAGCAGGGGGTTTTAGCTACCCTCGGGTCTATTGGTGGATGAAAAAGCAGGGCTTTCTTCCAAGTAAGGTAAAGTGGCCAGAAGATAATTCCCTCATTCGAGAAAGAACAGAGGGTAGTTCCATGGCTCAGAGGAGATAGGGTTGGGGCAAATTCACCGCGATGATATAAGAAATATAGCTATTGTTGCCCATGTTGACCACGGGAAGACTAGCTTGGTAGATGCGATGCTCAAGCAAAGCAAGGTCTTTCGTGATAACCAGCAGGTAGGCCAGTTCATCATGGATAATAATGCCCTGGAGCGTGAAAAGGGCATCACCATCTTGGCCAAAAACACAGCGGTAATCTACCGGGGAATCAAAATCAACATAATAGATACACCAGGGCATGCCGATTTCAGCGGAGAGGTGGAGAGGGTTATAAAGATGGCTGATGGCTGCCTGCTCTTGGTGGATTCAATTGAAGGGCCCATGCCCCAGACCAAATTCGTGCTGCGCCAAGCTCTGGCAAAAGGCCTAAAACCCATTGTGGTCATCAATAAAATAGACAGGGATAACTCACGTATAGACGAGGTGGTCAGGGTAACCCAGGACCTTTTCCTGGAGCTGGCAACTAGCGCTGACCAGCTCGATTTCCCCGTGCTTTATGCCAGCGCCAGGGACGGCATTGCCGTGACTGAGCCAGGCGCTGCGGGCGAAGACTTGGTGCCACTCTTCGAATGCATCCTCCAGCAGGTGCCGCCCCCCATAATCGAGGAAGGACCTCTTCAGATGCTGGTATACAGCCTTGATTACGACAGCTACAGAGGCAAGATCGCCATTGGCAGGATCTTCCGGGGCAAGGTGGCCCCGCATGACATAGTGGTAGCAATAGATAAAGATGACAATACCACAGAGCACGAGGTTGGTCAGGTATTCACATATCTAGGCCTCAACCGTCTGCAGGTAGAAGAGGCCAAGGCGGGCGACATCGTGGCGATCACCGGCCTAAATAATGTCAGCATCGGTGAAACCATCGCCAACCGGGAGCAACCCGAGGCACTGCCGGGCATAGAGATAAGCGAGCCCACGGTGAAGGTGACGCTGGGCGTGAACACCTCCCCGTTTGCCGGGCTGGAGGGGCGTTTTTGCACCTCCCGCCAATTGAGGGAGAGACTTTACCGTGAGGTAGAGACCAATATCGCCTTAGGGGTACAAGATACGGACAGTCCCGATTCCTTCCTGGTTGCAGGTAGAGGTGAGCTACATCTAGCTATCCTGATCGAGACTATGCGCCGCGATGGCTATGAATTCCAGGTCTCCAAGCCGGAGATCATCACTAAGGTGTTGGATGGCAAACTCCTGGAGCCTGTAGAAGCCCTGACCATCGACACCAGAGAGGAAAACATAGGAGTACTAATAGAGATTCTGAGCAAGCGGCAATCCCAGCTCACCAATATGCATAACGATGGGCAAGGCAATGTGCGCATGGAGTTTCGCATCCCCACACGCGGGCTTATCGGCTTCACCAGTGCTTTTATCACTGTCACCAGAGGCGAGGCAGTGATGAGCACCCTCTTACTAGGCTACGAGCCATGGTATGGCGAAGTTACCTCCGACCGCGACGGAGCTCTGGTGGCGGCTGCGGCTGGCATAGCGGTAACCTATGGCTTGAACCACGCTCAGGGACGAGGCATAACCTTTATCGAGCCGGGGACACATGTCTATGAAAGCATGATAGTGGGTTTGAACTCTCGCGCCCAAGACACAGCCGTCAACGTCTGTAAGGAGAAGAAGCGGACCAATGTCCGTGCCTCAACCGCGGACATCGCTATAAAGCTGACCCCAGCCGTCAAGCTGAGCTTGGAGCAGGCACTGGACTTCATCAAAGATGATGAACTGGTCGAGATAACACCCAAGAGCATCAGACTGCGCAAAAAATTGCTTACCCAAGCAGAGCGGCTCAAAGCCCGTCGCGCTGCATAGGTTACAGAGGATTAATTGTAGGGGCATTTATCAACGCTCATAACATCAAGTGTTTCTGGAGCACCCCGTGTCCCTGCGCGCTCACTTGTCTTGCCTCCAGTTGAATATCCGCTATTCTGACTGGAAAGTGTAGGGCTTACTGCGGCTACACCATCCTGATTGCCACC
>QIGA01000201.1 GCA_003229915.1 Chloroflexota bacterium | reverse complement strand
TGATCTCGTCATGGCTGTGGCGATGAACACCGCAACGCTGGATGATACGGGCTCATAGGGCCCCATGGACAGAGCTCATGCTTTTCAGTTGCGCCAAGCCCTTGCCCCTTGTCGTTGTCACGAAAATACAGATTCGAGGCGGCTGAACAGGGTTGATATCTGGAACGGCTGCCCTCAGCCGTCCGAAAAGGGCCCGGAGGGCAAAATGTAATGACTTCTTAATCTTTCTTTCGCTGATTTTATAACTTTTTCATCATGAACCGCTATCTTAGTAGCCAGCAAACCCTCCCTTAGGAGCGTACGGTTCGGACAGCCATCACGGCACGCAGCCCAAAAGGCTGACAGGTGGCGAGCGATGTAGTGGCTGGCCGGCAGAGCTATTCTGGCATCGGAGGGAGCTATGCAGAAGAGGCTCTATCGCAGCAGGGACGAAAGGATGATCTGTGGTGTAGCGGGGGGGCATGGGGAAGTATTTCGACCTCGATCTAACTGTCATCAGACCGGTCTGGGTGTTATCATTGTTATTCGGCGGGTTCGGCATATTGGCCTACCTAATCTTTGCAATTGTGGCCCCTTTGGAGACCGAAGAAGCTACCTGGCACGAATAAAGGAGGTGGGAATATGTCCAGGGTAGTCCATTTCGAGATACCAGTCGATGATCCAGACCGGGCTGTGGGATTCTATTCCAAGGTTTTCGGTTGGCAGATAAACAAGTGGGAAGGGCCGATGGATTACTGGCTCATCACCAGTGGAGGCGGTGACGAGCCCGGGATCGATGGCGCAATCATGAAGCGTGAAGGTCCGGTGACTACTGTCGTAAACTCCATAAGCGTTCCATCGGTAGATGAGTTCATGAACAAGGTGACTGCGAACGGTGGGAAGGTGCTTATGCCCAAAACGCCCATCCCCGGTGTCGGCTATTTCACCTATTGCCAGGATACCGAAGGGAACATGTTCGGCATTATAGAGGGGGATAAGTCAGTCCAATAGAATTCCCGCGAGGGGGAGAAGGTCGTTTACCAACGCTTTTCTACCCACTCGGCAAAAGGAGAGGGATGTGGCCGACAGTGTATACAAGGTGATCGAGCTAATCGGCACCAGCGCCGAGTCGTGGGAGAAGGCCGCCGCGACCGCAGTAAAGCAGGCTTCGCAGACCATACGTGACCTTCGCATCGCTGAGGTCGTCGAACTGGACATGCGACTCGATGACGACAAGGTTATCAGCTATCGCACCAAGGTGAGGATATCATTCAAGTACCACGGTGTGGAGGCATGGTGTGAACCGCAAAGCCTGTAGTGTGCGTAATCTGTAGAAGAAGCCCGCGGGCTTAAGGGGCCCGCCAGGGCAAAAGGAGGGAGAAATGGCAGACAGTGTATACAAGGTGATCGAGCTGATCGGCACCAGCACCGAGTCATGGGAGAAGGCTGCCGAGGCCGCAGTGGCGCAGGCCTCGAAGTCCCTGCGGGACCTCCGAATCGCCGAGGTCGTCGAACTGGACATGCAGCTCGAAGACAGTAATGTTATCAGGTACCGCGCTAAGATGAGGATCTCCTTCAGATACCATAGTGATTGACTAGCGGAACCTGGCTCGGGTGATCCCCTCTGGCTGAATGCCTGCCGGTAGCGTCGTGACAGGAGTCACGACGCAGGTGAAGTCATATGGCTCATCAAACTACCCTCGCTGGCACGATAGCAGCATGACCTCCAGTCCAGCGCCACGTGCTGCAGATACTCTTCGTGGTCGGGGGCCATACCTGTCTACCTATTCTAGGAGCCTGTCTGAGAATTACGGGTAGGTTGGAGCATCCGCTCCAACTGCGCCTGGAGTTGTGTAGCGTCGTGACTCCTGTCACGACGGAGAATACGTTGCCACAGGAGTGGCAACGCTACCGATTTGCGGTCGCCCTCCTGGCTGCAGAGATGAGCGGTATGGTGAGTGCGGCGCAGCGTAACCCACCATTTCCATCACCATTAGGCAGGGCCAGTTCTTCGTGGGAACAGGCACCGCTACATAAACCGCTCGAACCTGTCCTTCTTCGCCTTGCAAATAGGACAGATCTCTGGGGGCCCGTCTCTCGCGCACAGATATCCGCATACCCCGCAGCGCCACACAGGTAATGAAAGGGAGGGGGCAGCCCCTCCGACCTTGAGCTCCGCGCGCTCCTCCATCGCCTTCTTCCTCTCCGGCTCCGGGGGTCTTCTCTCGGGTATTTGGACAGCCTCCTTCTCCCCTCTAACCATTTCATCCGATACATACAGCACGCAGTAGCACGATCCATACTCGCTTAAATCTGGATCTCTGTAGTCGCAGGGGCAGATAATGTCGAGGTCTTCTTCCTTTATGCCTGAAGCAAGGCGGCAGGGACAGGCCCAGTAGCCGTACCTTTCCTCATTGACCAAAAGGCTTCCCACAAGCTCTTTTGTGGAATCCACATCTGGATTGAGGTGGTATCCCCCCTCCTCCGCCTCCCTGCTGAGCCTCTCGTACAGGGAAGCAACCGCCTCATCACTGATCTCGATCGGCTCCACTCGCCAGCGCCTCCCTGAGCTTCTCCTCTTGATAACCTACTATACACGTGTCGTTGTTGATGACCGTGGTGGGAAATGTACTCCTGGGGTTCCAGGCCCTGATCTCCTCGATTGCTTCCCCCTTGGTCTCGCTGTCCAACTGGTCCACATCTACGTAGTCATACTCCACGCCAAGCTCATCAAGCAGTCCCTTCGTCTTGCGGCACCACCCGCATGTGCTCAGAGCGTATAGAACTACGTCCCCCTTTTTCTTTCCCGGCACATGTTTCATATGCTGCTCAAGCGCCATTCCCCCAACCTCCCTTCAGGTAATGCGTGAACCCCTTTTCACATCCTACGGCTTTGTCTCGCAATTATACCACCTGTCGCTTCTTCACACCCGGCTCGCAGTGCTCACGCGAAGGTCTGGAACTTGTCCTTCTTAGCGCCACATACGGGACATACATCGGGAAGTTCCCCCTCGTGGGTCCAACCGCAAACCTGGCATACGTGCACCGGGCCCAACTCCACGTCTCTGCCGGCGTCAACAGCCTCCTTGGCTTTCTGGAACAAGGCGGCATGAGTCTTCTCGCCCGCCAGGGCGTACTGGAAGCTCCTCTGCGCGCCCTTTTCCTCTTGAAACTTGGCGCTCTCCAGGTAGACGGGGTACATCTCGTTAATCTCGAATGTCTCTCCGTTGATGCCACCCTGGAGATTCTGCGACGTCGTGCCCAGGCCAAATGCAGCCATGGAGGCGCAGAGGAAGTCGCCTGCCTCGTTCCCCAGCTCCCTGAAGTGATTGCCCGCGTGAACCGTTTCTGCCGAGGCGATGGCTCTGAACAGCCGGGCAGTGTTGGGAAACCCCTCTCTCTCTGCCTTGTCGCCCCAGACCCCATAGCGCATGTGCGCCATCGACTCGCCGCCGTAAGCGTTGCGAAGATTGGCCGCCGTCATCGGATGCATAGTTGAACCCCCTTCTTGTTTCGCGAGATGATATCCATTGTCATGATAAGTCCTCCAGGGTGAAGAAGTCATAAAATGAGAGGGGAAAAGGTTAAAAAGTTATCACATTTTGGAGATCATCTCCTCACACCATGTCCGCATAATAGCTGGTTGTGCGCCCGCACGATTGTGAGCCGCCACGCGCGGCATTGCCATCCACGCTGTCCCCGGAAAGCAGTACCAAATTACCCCGTGAACCAGTACTTAAGTAGGATTGTAGCGCCTCCGCCTGCGGGACAGAATCTTTGTACATTCGCAGAGTATGATTAGCGCCCTATTTTTAGATATTGACCAGTGATATTTTCGGAGGTAAAATAAGATGGCTAAACCAGAGAAATGCAAGATGCACGTGAAACATTGCGAGAATTGCGAGGACTGGGAGCCCATTCCCTTTCACGACAAAGGCGGGCTCTGCCTCGGCCGCAGAAGGCCGATGCGGTGGCAACTCACTGCCGATTCCCTCCGCCAAGCAGCAAAGGCTCCATCCAGGGATCTGAGGTCGCTATCTGGGATCAGATAGGATCGACTCAACCGGTTCCACATTCAGCAATATCCGTGCAGCCAAACTCACGAGGCCCATGGTGAGCCGAATACAAACAACAGGGCAACCAAAGGCCAATATCTACCACTCCACCAACGCCCGGGAGACCAAGAATCTCTCCGGTAAAAGGGGCCTAACCCTATGACCATGGCCAAGCTGAGGCTCCCGGGTGTCGCCAGCGTTACTCCTTCTGTATCCCTGCAGCCAAATCGCTGTCGCCTTGTGTCCAGCGAGAACGGAGAGTCACGATGAGTACAACAGCTATTACCAAATGGGTCTATACCTTTTCCGAAGGCAATGCGAGGATGGTCAACCTTCTGGGAGGGAAAGGGGCCAACCTGGCCGAAATGTCCGGCCTGGGGCTGCCTGTGCCACCTGGTTTTACCATTACCACCGAAGCCAACACCGCCTATTTCGAGAATGGAGGGAGGCTTCCGGATGATGTGGCAGAGCAGGTTCGAGAGGCGATGAAAAGCGTCGAGAAGAATATAGGACGCAACTTCGGTGACCCTGACAACCCTCTCTTGATCTCAGTGCGTAGCGGCGCTCGCAAGTCCATGCCCGGCATGATGGAAACAGTGCTAAACGTGGGCCTTTATACTTCCACCATCCCCGGAATGATCAAACAGTCCGGTGACGAGCGTTTTGTCTACGATTCCTATCGTCGCCTGATCACCATGTACTCCGATGTCGTAATGGAGAAAGCTGCGGGAATCACACCGAAGGACGAAGAAATGGCCGTGCGTCCCCAACTCGAAAAACTAATGGATGCCATGAAGAAGGAAAGGGGATATAAACTGGATACCGATCTCACCGCAGAAGACCTCAAGTCTCTCTGCGAGGGATATAGAGCCAAAATCAGGGAGGTACTCGGCAAGGAATTCCCCGATGATCCCTGGGAGCAGCTCTGGGGGGCTATTGGCGCTGTGTTCCAGTCTTGGCGTGGCAAGCGGGCTATTGCCTACCGCCAACTCGAGGGTATCCCAGGGGAGTGGGGTACTGCGGTCAATGTGCAGGCCATGGTCTTTGGGAACCTGGGAGAGGATAGTGCCACCGGCGTAGCCTTCACTCGCGACCCCGCAACAGGCGATCCCCACTTCTATGGCGAATGGCTGGTAAACGCCCAGGGCGAAGATGTGGTCGCGGGCACCCGTACCCCGAACGCCCTCAACAACTACTGCAAACAACCCGGTCAGAACGACATGCTGCCCTCCCTCGAGGAAGCAATGCCGGAGATTTACAAACAACTCGTCGATATTCGCAACAAGCTCGAGGCACACTACAAGAACATGCAGGACATTGAGTTCACTATCGGACACCACCGCCTCTGGATGCTCCAGACCCGGGAGGGGAAGCGCAACGGCATGGCCGCAGTGCGGATGGCCATGGATATGCTGGATGAAGGAATGATCGATGAGAAGACAGCGCTGGAGCGTGTGAATCCAGACCAACTCGATGAACTTCTCCATCCGATGCTCGACCCGATGGCCGAGAGGAGGACCACCAAGCTGGCGAAAGGGCTCGCGGCGGGGCCCGGCGGTGCTGTCGGCAAGATCGTGCTCAACAGCAAACGCGCTCAGGAGCTGGGCAAGAAGGGCGAAAAGGTCATTCTGGTCCGCATCGAAACGAGTCCGGAGGATGTGGACGGCATGCACGCAGCCGAGGGTATCCTCACCGCCCGCGGCGGGATGACCAGTCACGCCGCTCTCGTCGCGCGGGGATGGGGCAAGTGCTGCATCGTTGGCTGTGGAGAACTGGATATTGATTACCGGGATCGCACGGTCAAAGCTGCCGGCAAGACGCTCAAAGAGGGCGACTGGATCAGTCTGAACGGTACCAAGGGAATTGTATACGAAGGGCAACTCCCGGTGGCCGCTGCGGACCCGAGCATCAACAAATGGTACACGAAGCTGATGGTAATAGCGGACCGAACGCGCAGGCTGGGCATTCGCACCAATGCCGACCGGCCGGAGGACGCCGCGGTGGCGGTCAAGTTCGGTGCTGAGGGTATCGGCCTGTGTCGAACGGAGCACATGTTCTTCGAGGGCGACCGCATAGTATCCATGAGAAAGATGATACTCGCCGATGACGAGGAAGGCCGCAAGAAGGCGCTGGAAGAGCTGTTGCCATTACAGCGCAGCGACTTTATCGAAATCTTCAAAGTCCTTGAAGGCCGACCGGCGACCATCCGTTTCCTCGACCCGCCGCTGCACGAGTTCGTCCCCCAGGACGAGGCAGGGCAGCAGGAAATGGCGGAAGCCATGGGTGTCGACCCGGAGAGAATCAGGGAGAAGGTCAACTCACTGCACGAGTCCAACCCCATGCTGGGGCATCGCGGCTGCCGCCTGGGCATCACATATCCAGAGATCACAGCGATGCAGGCTCGTGCGGTTATCGAAGCAGCCTATGCGGTCGAAGGTGCCAAGGCCGAGATAATGATCCCGCTGGTCGGGCACGTCAAGGAGCTGGCCAACCAGAAGAGGATTGTGCTTGATGTTTTCGAGCAGATAAAGGCGGAGAAGAACGGTCAACCCGCGCCAGATATCAAGATCGGCACGATGATCGAAGTGCCGCGGGGAGCCATCACCGCTGACGAAATCGCCTCCGAGGCGGAGTTCTTCAGCTTCGGCACGAACGACTTGACCCAGATGGGCTGTGGCTTCAGCCGTGACGATGCGGGCAAGTTTCTCAGCGAGTATGTCACTCTCGGTATCTATGAGAAAGACCCGTTCCAGACGCTCGACTCCACCGGCGTTGGCGAACTGGTTCGCATCGCCGTCGAAAAGGGCAGAAAGGCTCGCCCGGATCTCAAGCTGGGTATCTGCGGCGAACATGGCGGCGACCCCAAATCCATCGATTTCTTCCACCATGTGGGACTCGACTATGTCAGTTGTTCGCCGTTCCGCGTACCGATCGCAAGGCTGGCCGCAGCGCAGGCAGCCCTATCCAGCCAGTAACAAGGTAGGGGCGGTTCGCGAACCGCCCCTGCTTTCCGCATAGCCCGGCACGCATTCGTACAAAAGAGCCAAACCTCGTTGGTTGGATAGGCACTTCAAAGAGGCTAAGGAATCTCCCCCAAATAGCGATTGCTCTGAGGGGGAAGGTTTTGGGTGTCATTGCGATATGCATACTAACTTTGTTAAAGTAGGATACGCACAACATCCGCAGGCGAATCAACAACAAGCAGATGAC
>QIGA01000258.1 GCA_003229915.1 Chloroflexota bacterium | reverse complement strand
TAGAGGCGTAGTCACCATGCTCCGGGTTCTGTGGGTGTTCCAGAGTAATCTCAGGCAGGGGGGTCGCCGGCATCTGCCCCTTAGCCTGAGCTTCCTTGGCCGCCTGCTCCAGAAGTTCGGCGATCTTGTGTTTGATCATCGCTAGTCCAACTCCACTCCACTCTTCCATAATAGCTTAACCTCTCTGTCAAGGGGCCTGTGCTCCGGCCGCTGGAGATAGGGATCGGTGTTGAAAAGGTGGATCGCCTCCCTGCGCGCAAGTTCCAGAAGGTCCACATCGGAGAGCCTGGCCATCTTCAGGTCGGGGAGGCCGCTCTGACGGGTGCCGAAGAACTCGCCCGGCCCCCGGAGCCTCAAATCCTCTTCAGCCAGAGCAAACCCGTTCTGGGTACTTTCGAGGAGAGCAAGGCGCTCCCTGGCCTCTGCCGACGGGGTCTCAGCGAGTACCAGGCAGTAGCTCTGGTGCTCGCCTCTGCCCACACGGCCACGAAACTGGTGCAACTGCGCCATTCCGAAGCGGTCAGCGCCCTCGATCAGCATCACCGTGGCATTGGGGACGTCAACCCCCACCTCCACCACCGGCGTGGATACCAGTATGCCGAGTTCACCGCTGCGAAAGCGCTGCATCACCGCATCCTTCGCCGAGGGGGAAAGCCGTCCATGGAGCAGCCCCAGCCGCAGGTCAGGGAAGACGCTCTGGGAGAGGCGCTCATACTCGGTGATCGCGGCCTTGGCCTCAATGGCCTCCGATTCTTCGATTAGCGGGCAAATGATAAACGCCTGGCGCCCGGCGGCGACCTGTTTGCGGACGAAATCGTAGGCGCTTTGCCGCTGCCTGGGGTTGAGCCATTTTGTTTTGATCTCAGTTCTCCCCGGGGGGAGCTCGTCGATGACCGACAGATCGAGATCCCCGTAGAGCGTGAGCGCCAGAGTACGCGGGATGGGCGTGGCGCTCATCACCAGGACGTGGGGGCTCGATCCTTTCGAGCGGAGCTCCAATCGCTGCATCACCCCAAAGCGGTGTTGCTCATCGGCCACACAGAATCCTAACCGATGGAACTCCACGCCTTTTTGAACCAGGGCGTGGGTGCCGATGACAAGGTTGATTGCACCTGAAGCGATACCCTCCAGAACCTCCTGCCTGGTGCTTTCCTTGAGGCCACCAGTCAAGAGACCAACGCTGACAGGGTGGAGAAGGATCGAGGAATAGTTGCTGATGGGCTTCCCATTGCCAGGCTCCCCACTTGCCCTGCTCAGCAGCCCACAAATACTCTCGAAATGCTGTTCTGCCAGAATCTCCGTCGGGGCCATGAGGGCAGCCTGGTAACCGTTGGCCGCGGCGAGCAACATCGCTGCTATGGCGACCACCGTCTTGCCGCTGCCGACCTCACCCTGCAGGAGGCGGCTCATAGGCTTCGATTTGCCCAGGTCCCTCTGGATCTCGGCGAAGGTGCGTTTCTGAGCCGCGGTCATAGTGAAGGGCAGGGCATTGAAGAAGGGCGCGAGACATTCGCTGTCGACGTCGAAGGCATTGCTACTCTCTTCTTGCCAGTCCCTCTTCTTGGATAGCACGCCGAGCTGGATGAAAAAGAGTTCGTCGAAAGCCAGTCGCTTTCTGGCTTGGGCTTTCCTGTGCTCGTTATCTGGGTAGTGCGCTTGCCTGATTGCTTGGGAAAGAGGAAGCAACTCCGCCCTGTCTCTGATCCCTTCGGGGAGGAAATCGGGCAGCTCAGGTAGCCAGCGGTCGAGAGTTCCCTTGACCAGCTTCCGGACCACACGAGGCGATAGCCCCGCAGTTAGCGGGTAGACAGGAACCAATCTCCCAGTGTGAATCAGGTCATCGGACTCCAGAGGCTCCCACTCCGGGGACTCGAAGACTTTCCTGCCGCGAAAGCTGCCCACCTTGCCGCTGATCACGAGTCTGCTGTTGGGCGTTAGCTTCTTGGCAAGGTATGGTTGATTGAACCACACAACCCTCATGTTCCCGGATTCGTCGCCCACGATAGCTTCCGTTGCTCGCATGCGCCTGGAGGTGGTCTTTCCCACAGCCTCCCAGACGGTGGCTACGATGGTTTGCTCCAAGCCAACTTCAAGCTCTGAAATGAGCCTTCGCCGGCTGTAATCTATATGGCGATGGGGGAAAAAGTAGAGCAACTGGCGAACCGTCTCCACCCCCAACCTGCCGAATTTGGCGGCGAGGCTGGAGCTTATGCCCTTTATAGATATAATGGGTGCATCCAAGTATCGAGCGCTATCACCCTGGGGGCGTGTTGGAGGAGGTTCCGTTTTCCTGGGAGCTATCTGGGGCTGGAGCCGTGCCTGCGGTTCTACTTTGTCAAGCTGCTCCAGCATGCTCTCCACCCATTCCTCCCGTTTCTGTTCATCAAGGGTGGAGTAGCTCAGCGAGAACAGGCGAGTGAGCTCTGGGTCGGCTATGGTCAGATTGCGCAGCAGCCTGTCCAGCCCTCCCATAACCGCCTGATCGCGGTAACCTTTGGCCTGCTCCAACTCCAGGACCTTTCGCAACCGGTCAATTGTTAAGTTCAATGCCCTCTTCCAAACAGATTGAGCTGGGACTCCTTTAAGGGGCTGATTGCGGGGTTTCAGATCGCCACTCTGACCGTAGCAAAGTCGGCCTATTCTACCGATACGATATAGTTATAGTGCGGTTGTCCCCCCGCAACCACCTCCACTTCCTGAGCGGGGTATTTCTCCTGGATTGATTCCGCTAGTTGCTCAGCTTCGCTGCTCGCTGTGTCCGCGCCATAGTAGATGGTTATCAATCCCCCCTGTTCGACACCCATCATAGATAGCAACTTGAGCACAACTTGTGGCATGTCGCCGCCTGCGATAACCAGCCTGCCGTCGAGGAAAGCGATGGTCTGACCCTTCTCGATTGAGAGGCCCGCGAGATCCATCGATCTCACCGCTGTGGTGACCTCTCCGCTGCAGACGGTTGACAGCGCTTCCCTCATGGCGTCAGCGTTTGCCTCCAGGTCAACCTCATGATCCAGCACAAGGAGCGCTGCTATGCCCTGGGGTATCGTCGTCGCGGGCACGACCTCCACATTCTTTTGAGTCAGCGCAACAACCTGGCCCGCTGCCAGCAAGATGTTGGGATTATTGGGCAGTATGATGACGTTGCATGACGGCGCTGATTCCACAGCCCGGAGAAATTCCTGGACGCTGGGATTCATAGTTTCGCCACCGGGAACGACTATAGTGGCCCCAATGCTGTAGAATGCCTCGGTGAGACCCTCCCCGGAGGCCACAGCAATCGTGGAGATGGTGGCCGAAGGCGACTCAGCCTGAGCTACAACGTAATCGCGGTGCTGCTCATCCATATTCTCCACCTTCACCTGCTGCAGGGTGCCCAAAGAAGCAGCATAGCTCAAGGCAGCTCCGGGATCGAACGTGTGCAAATGAACTCTTATCATAGACTCATCACCGACTGCTAGGACGGATTCGCCTATAGTGGTCAGCTTCTCTCTGATAGCTCCTTGGTCGAGGTCTTTGCCCTGAAGCAGAAATTCGGTGCAGTAACCATAGGTGGCATCTCCTCCAGTGCCCTGGCTGGTACCGGCTGCGGCTTCTACCGGTGCGATCTCGCCCTCTTCCAGATCGCCGCGCAGGTAACGAAGGATACCTTCAAACACCACGTAAAGCCCTTGCCCCCCAGCGTCCACGACTCCAGCCTGGCGCAGCACCGGGAGCAGCGTAGGCGTTCTCGCCACCGAGGCTCTGGCCTCATCGACAATGGCTTCAATGACCGCCATCAAGTCCCCGTTGCGGGAGGAGCTCTTTTTTTGAGCGGCGGCGGCAGCTTCACGGATGACTGTGAGAATGGTCCCCTCGACCGGCTTGCTCATCCCTTTATAAGCGTAGGAGGTTGACTCAACCAACGCAGCGGCGAGATCATGGCCACTGAAGGAGTCTTTGCCATCCAGACCGCTGGCCAACCCTCGCAGGATCTGGGAGAGAATGACACCACTGTTCCCTCTGGCCCCCATGAGGGAGCCCTTCGCCATCGCCGTGGCCATAGCTGCCGCGCTTCCATCAGGGCAGCTACTGGCTTCTTCCATCGCCGCCCGCATAGTCAAAAGCATATTGGTGCCGGTATCGCCATCAGGCACAGGGAAGACGTTAAGCGTGTTGATGGACTGTGCGCTGCGCTCCAGCCAGCGGGTGGCAGCGCTAAACATGCCCCTCAGCTCAGGGCCATCGCATGAAGTCATATCGCCCACACCAGACTCTTCCAATTCGCTGGCCGCTCTCTATCCGAGTTCAATGCCGCCAAAGCCAGCAATCGACCCAAAAATAGCGACCAGAACACTGGTCAGTTGCTACATCTCAATGTCATTGCGAGGCACCCTTAGCCAGTCGAAGTGGTTCTGAAGCAATCTCAACTGTTGGGGTAGGCGGGGAAACTGGCACGATTGCTTCGCTGCGCTCGCAGTGACACCAGAAACTCTGTTTTTTAAAGCCAATCGCTATTTCGGGGATCGAGAACCCGCTTGCAACACTTCGCTGCTTATGTTATCCTTAAAGCCGAATTCTACAAGAAAACGGTGCACTAGTCAAAGGAGAAGACGTTGAAGTGCGAGTTGTGTGGGAAGGGGCCACAGTTTGGAAACAACGTATCCCACTCTAATCGTCATACCAAGCGGCAATGGTTACCTAACATCCAGACAGCCACGATCATCGCAAACGGCAAGAGAAAACGGGTAACTATCTGCACCAGGTGTTTGCGCACCCAGAATAAGGCCGTTGGCTAGCCTGACTTCTTATCCTGTTTCGAGCCCGCGAAGACTTTCCCTGATCCTTCCGATTGCCTGAGAAACGCTTTCCCTCTTGTTGAACACCGCAGCGCCAGCTACCAGCACCCTTGCCCCAGCTTGAACTACACGGGGCGCAATCTCCGCATTAATTCCCCCATCCACCTCAAGCTCGACAGACAGCCCCAGTTCATCGAGCCTTCGCCTGAGCCTGGCGATCTTGTCGGTCGAGCCTTCGATAAACTTCTGGCCCCCGAACCCGGGGTTAACCGACATCACCAGCACGAGATCGACGATAGGCAGGACCTCATCGATCGCTATCAAAGGCGTGCTTGGATTCAGGGTCACTCCTGCCCTGATCCCCAGCTCTTTTATCGACTCCACTATCCTGTGCAGGTGAGGGCACACCTCAACGTGAACTGTCAAGATGTCGGCTCCGGCCTGAGCGAACTCTGGTATGTACTTCTCTGGTGATTCGATCATCAAGTGCACGTCGAGGGGGAGTGAGGTGTGAGGGCGTATAGCAGCCACCACTGGCGGGCCGATTGTGATGTTGGGAACGAAGTGCCCGTCCATGACATCTACATGTATGTAGTCGGCGCCCGCCTCGGTTGCTTCGACGACCTGCTCACCCACACGGCCAAAATCGGCCGAGAGAATCGATGGGGCGAGCTTAATCCTATGTTCCATGGAGCATCCTTCTCGCTGCCGCCAGCGCTTTTTCTACCTCCTCGGGGGCGGTCCCCCCAGGAGCATTGCGCGCTGCCAGAGAGGACTCGACCGTGATCGACTTGACATCATTCTCAAAATCGGAGCAGAATCTCCTGTATTCGATCAGTTCGATATCGTGCAGTGCTTTGCCACTTTCGATAGCATAGCGCACCAAGTTGCCTACTATCGTGTGGGCCTGGCGAAATGGGATACCTTTCTTCACCAGGTAATCCGCTATATCGGTGGCCAAGGTGTAATTCGCCTCTGCAGCGCGACCGATCCGATCACTCTTTACATGCAGGCTGGCTACCAGCGGAGCAAGAACCTCAAGCGTGGTGAGTATGGTATCCACGGAGTCAAACAGTCCCTCCTTGTCCTCTTGCAGGTCGCGGTTGTAGGACAGGGGCAGCGCTTTCATGGTAGTAAATGCAGCCACCAGATGGCCGTAGACCCGGCCTGTCTTACCGCGCGCCAGCTCTGCCACGTCCGGGTTTTTCTTTTGCGGCATTATACTGGAGCCAGTAGCGAAGGCGTCGTCGATCTCGACGAAGCCGAACTCCGCTGTTGACCACAAGACGATCTCCTCAGCGAGGCGTGAGACGTGCATCATGGTCAGGCTGGCTGCGGCCAGGTAATCGATGGCAAAGTCGCGGTCGGATACGGCGTCTAAACTGTTGGCGCTCACCTTGCTGAAGCCCAGCTCCTTTGCCAGAAAGTCGCGGTCGATGGGGTAAGGCACCCCCGCCAGAGCTCCGCTGCCCAGCGGCATCACGTCCGTTCTCTCGTGGCATTGTTGGAAGCGCCCGACATCGCGCTGAAACATCTCAAAGTAGGCGAGCAGGTGATGAGCAAATAGAACCGGCTGCGCCCGCTGGAGATGGGTATAGCCAGGCATGACCAGTCGTTTGTTGTCTCCGGCCAGGGCCAGGATGGCTTGTTGAAGCACCTTGAGCCGGGTTATCGTCTCCGATATCGCCTCTTTGGCGAACAGCCTCATATCTGTTGCGACCTGGTCATTTCGAGAACGGGCGGTGTGGAGTTTGGCTCCGACATCGCCTATCTTCTCTATGAGGCGGGACTCAATGTTCATGTGGATGTCCTCCAGTTCCTCCTTGAACTTGAACCTGCCCTGCTCGATCTCCTCCCGGATGGAGACAAGCCCCATAATGATCAGCTCGGCATCCTTGTCGGAGATTATGCCCTGCTTAGCCAGCATCCGGGCATGGGCGATAGAGCCTGCGATGTCTTGCTTGTACAGGCGCTGGTCGAAGGGCACCGACACGGTGTACGCCTTCGCCCGGTCGTCCATCTCCTTGCCGAAGCGGCCACGCAGGGTCATCCAGGGCTCCTTTCCCTTTCGCCATTCTCTATTGAGGCTGTCTGAGAACCTCGTCTGTGTAGCGTCGCGACTCCCGTCACGACGCAGGAATCCGTTGCCACAGGAGGGGCAACGCTACATCATTCTCAATAATGCCCTTTCAGCTTCCTCTACGAACCTCTCTGCATTATCAATCTGGGTCTTAGCATCTTCTTGGGTGATCTTAACGAAGTCCCCATAGTCAGCATCTTCTCTGATATCCTTTGCCTCTCTGAGGAACTTGCTGAACTCCGTAGGGAAAAGGCTGGTTTTGACAATATGCTGGTTAAACAAGGAGAGCACACCAGAATGTTTACTACTGTCCATCTCTTTCAATGCCAAAAGGGCCCTTGCCGAGGTGAACATAGCATAATAGCTCCTGTTGACTGCCAGCCCGAAATGATTTTGTTTGTAAGAATCTTCGGCCTCTATCAACACTTCCTTCGCCTTGCCCATCCTATATTTGGCTAGATTCACCCGAGTCATAAGGTAATCCCTT
>QIGA01000049.1 GCA_003229915.1 Chloroflexota bacterium | reverse complement strand
CGAAGGCGGGAATCCTGAAAGCCCCCGTCCTCTGTACTTTGGGAGGGGTCAACAGATCGGCCCCAGCGCAGAACGCCTTGTCACCGGCCCCAGTTATGATAGCCACGCGGGACTCCTCGTCAGCCTGATATGCCTTCCAGGTGTCTTCAAGGTCATACATCATGTCTAGGGTGAGGGCATTCCTTTTGTCAGGGCGATTGAGTGTGATAATCCAGATCTTTCCGTCTTCCTTTTTCTCAACGAGCATCTCCTGCTGTTCTTCAGTCGTCATACAAAGCCTCCTTCCAAATATGGATACAGTGTTATACCCAACACCAGAGTTTCCAGCCTTAGTGAAATGTAAAAAATCCTGGGATCAAGAGCTCGGCCTAAAATGGTCGATGTCCAGAAGGCTGCCTTCTCGTTCGTCCTTGAAAACCGGCTCAAAGCGCATCCCTATCTTTACCTTATCGGGCTCGACTTCGCCCAGGATGCCGTAGATACCGGTGTCAGCCCCGTCTAGCTGGATAACCCCGTAGATGATGGGGGGCTCTTTGGGCTGATAGGGCTCTTTATAGCGGACTACGGTATAGGTGGTTAGGGTTCCCTTGCCGCTGAGCTCAACCCATTCACTCATCTTGACACAGCATGTGGGGCAGTGTGACCTCGGGGGTACGTATACCTTCCCACAGCTTGAGCACTTGATCCCCATAATCCTCTTGTTGTCCCTGATCTCTACGAGGAACTTGGTTCCTGTAGCTCCTACAGTGACCTGGAATGTTGATATCGAGTCTGCCTCGATCACCACTGGCTTAACGGCTTTGTCGGTCATGCGATCACCTCTAGTTTTTGATTACTTTTCAACAGGCTTCCAGTGAAGTACATCATCATACGCCCCGATTCGCTCCTCTTCCGGCCTCCACACGGCCTCCAGGAGCAACCCGGGCTTCAGCTTGTCCAAATCCGTCTCTGAGCACCAGCCATCCAGCAGGGCTCCTCCCTCCATCTGTACCGCAACCACGGGTTTATCCCAAACCTGCGACTCCCCGGTCCTGCGGTCATACATGGGATATCCGATCTTGAAAGCAGCGACCAGCTTACCTCGCTGCCCTTGGTCAACCCACTCCGTTACCTCCACATAACACTCCGGGCATACTATGCGAGGTGGCACCATCGCTCGCCCGCATTTGGAGCACTTGGTAGCCATGATCTTGCCCTGCTTAAATCCTTCCACGGCCCTGGTTTGATAGCCAAGCGCGTGCCAATAGTGTTGGGTGCGCGGGTACTTATACTGTATGAATTCGGGCTCCTGCTTCTGCTCTGCTGTGGTCATAATTGCCTCCTATTTGATGTCTGCATTCGGCCTTGGCTAAAGTGATTTCCTGAGCAGGAATATTACATTCTCGCCCTGCCCGCCGTAGGCGGTGGCCAGCGCCCTGTTGACAGTTTGGGGCACCTGGTGCTCTCCGGCATCGTCCCGAATCTGTAGAGCCGCCTCAATTATCCTGATCACGGGCGTCGCCCCGATAGGATTGGTAGCGGTGACACCACCTGAAGGATTGAATGGTATCTCCTTATCTATTCCAACCTTCCCCTGCTCCATCAATTTCCAGGCGGTCCAGTCCTCGCAGACGCCAACCTCTTCCATCCACCTCAGCTCGGCTGGTGAGCATGGTTCGTATACCTCGAAGGCCTGGATATCCTTGAGAACGTTTGTTATCCCGTTCCTTTTATATACGACTTCGCAGCCATGGCGAAGGGTGGATAGAGTGGGGTCCTCAGCCATGGTGAAGGCACCGCCCACATGAGCGCAGAACCAGTCCTCAACCCACACTGGCTTTCTGGTGACCTTCTTTGCCTGATTCTCAGGAGACACTATAAAGGCAGCAGCGCCGGCGGTGGAGGGACACATATGGAGGTACCTTATCGGCCACACCAAGGCCATCGACTCCATCACCTTCTCCACAGTGGTGTTCAGCTTAAGCTGGGCGTAGGGGTTCTTCAGGGCGCATTGATCCTGTTTAACCCTGGTGATAGCGAAGTGCTCCTCAGTGCAACCGGAGTTATGGAGGTAGGCAAAGGTCCTTCTGGCGAAATTGGTGATGGGCGACATAGGAATCTGCGACTGCCAGTACTCACTGAGCCCCCCGCCTCCGCGGCCGAAAGCACCCTGACCCTCATCCATCTTCTGCCAGGTCACACACAGTACATTGTTGAACATCCCCGAAGCCGCATAGTTGAAAGCAGCACCAGCGGCGACACCTCCGGTGGTGCCCGCGTTCTGAAGCTTCAATCCGGGTTTGCCCACACCGCCGAACTCGGGCAGTATCCACATGTCGGGAAGATACTGACCATCAGCCATCTCGAAACTTCCCGACACCACGAAATCGATGTCCTTCATCGTCAACTGGGCATCTTTGAGGGCAGCCTCAACCGCTTCGGTCACCAGTTCCGGCGCGTTAACATCCTTCCTTTTACTCTTGTGGTAGGTTTGCCCCACCCCTGTTATTGCAATCCTTTCAGCCATTGATCCCTCCTATTTCTCCAAAGTTATGACGCAGTGTAGCTGTCCCGCAGGCCCCTCCACCCCGTGGGCGAGGGCGGTCTTGGCGCCGGACACCTGCCTGCCCCCTGCTTCTCCTCGCAACTGCAGCACGCACTCCGCGACCCGCTGCATGCCGGCAACAATCAGCGGAACGCCGCAGAGGAGTCCGCCGGAAGGGTTCACCGGCAACTCGCCGCCCATTGATGTTGTCCCCTTATCGATGAGCTTACCACCTTCGCCTTTGCCACAGAGGCCCAGTCCCTCGCTCCACAAAAGTTCCTGATATGCGTAGTGGTCTGAGACCTCGGCTAGATTCAGCTCTTTTGCCGGCTCTTTTATTCCCGCCATTTTATAGGCCATTTGTGCTGCCGAAACCAGAGAATCGCAATCGGCCAGATCCCTGTATCCGAGCTCATGGTGATCGTAGCACATTCCCATGCCCGTGATCCACACAGGCTTATTCGTGAGCTTCTTGGCTTTGTCCTCACAAGCAAGGATCATGGCAACAGCGCCATCCACAGGGACTGGCTTTGCTTCCTGAACCCTTATCGGATCCGCCACCATCTCTGACTTGAGCACGTCCTCTACGGTGATACCGTTGGCGTACATCACCAGGGGATTGTTCTTGCCGTTCGTGCGATTCTTCACTACTACCTTAGCGCACTGCTCCGGGGTTATCCCGTACTTGTGCTGATATCGCATCGCTTGCATGCCGGCAGCGGCCACGAAATCTAGTCCTATCTTTCGCCCGTAGATGTGATCCAAGCCCAGATTCTCCACCTGGTTCTTGGAACACACAGATTCTTTGATGTGGCCAACTACCAAGACAACGTCGTGGTGGCCGGAAAGTATCTGCATCGCTCCGTAGGCTACAGCGAAAGCGCCATCCTCCTCTACCCTCTCATCAGGCCTCCTATATGCGCCCACTGTATAGGCATAATGCATGTGAATACCGCCGGGCCCTCCGAAATAATCCTGACTTGCCACGACCGTGGAATCTATCCCTGTCCCATCATCCTTGAACTCCAGACCAGTTTGCCCCATTACATCTTTAGTCACGTGCACCAGAGTCTCCGTAAGGTGCTCCTCACGCTTTTGGTCAAACTTGGTCTGGGCTACCGCGACTATGCCTACCCTATCTGCCATATTTCGCCTCCTTTTTTCCTTCCTGGTCTTTGCGCTCCGCTGCCCCGAGGGTCATAGCGCCTCTGCGCCCTCACATCAGCTTACTTGCGATACTCATCCTGTCTGGGTTTTCCTGCCTGCAATTTCACCTCCTACTCACGGATCTCCTCTCCTTCATTTCCCCTGGACCTGAGCCGTGGAGAGCTACATGATCTCTACTTCCTTCACATCAGAAGATACGATGAGCCTGGGCTCGGTCAGCCCCTGAACCTCCGCAGCGGTCCACCCCGGGGCTAACTCCTTGAGCACCAGTCCCTCTTTCGCTACATCGATAACCGCCAGGTCGGTGACTATCATGTCAACACACTCCGGAGCAGTAAGCTCGTAGTTGCATTTACGCAATATCTTAGGCTGACCATCTTTGGTGGTGTGCTCCATGACTACAATCAGCCTTTTGGCGCCGATCGCCAGATCCATCCCGCCACCGATGCTGCCAATGCCTCGCTCGGGGAGCAGCCAGTTGGCAAGATCCCCCTTCTCCGATACCTGCATCGCCCCCAGGACGCATAGGTCGATGTGCCCTCCCCTGATCATGGCAAAGGATTCGTCGTGGGAGAACAAGGACATACCGGGCTTTGTGGTCACCAGTTGCCCCCCCGCATTGACCAGATCGAGGTCACCGTCCTCTGGAGTGGCGATGGGGCCGAAGTTGAGGGCGCCGTTCTCGGTATGGTAAAGGATCTCTTTGTCCGGCGAGGGGTAGTTGACACAGAGGGTCGGAATCCCGATGCCCAGGTTCACTACCATTCCATCCTGGAACTCCTTAGCTACCCGAAAGGCCATGGTCTCTCTGCTTAGCCGCTCTTTCTCAGCCATGATACCTCCTATGTCTGGAGCTGTTCTTCCTTGCTTATCTTTTGCTTGATTTGGGCCCTACCCTCATCAGGCCTGACCACTATCCTGTCAATATATAGAGCGGGGGTAGCTATCCTCTCAGGGTCAAGTTCCCCGGCATCGACAACCTCGTCAACCTCGACGATGGTGACCTTTGCCGCACCAGCCATTGTGGCGTTGAATGTTCTGGATGTGCCTCTATAGATCAGATTTCCTAGCCTATCTGCTTTGTATGCCCTGATCAGGCCAAAATCAGCCTTTATCGCATACTCAAGGACATGCTTCTTGCCATCGATGACCTTTGTTTCTTTACCTTTCTCCACCATAGTACCTGGGCCAATAGGGCAATAGAAGGCCCCGATGCCAGCCTTGGCGGCCCTTATTCGCTCAGCCAGGGTCCCCTGGGGAACTATTTCGATCTCCACCTCGCCGGCGCGAAGCTGCTTCTCGAAGGGAGAGACCAACAGAGGCGAGGCAGAAACAGGGAAGGCGGCGATCCCTTTCCTCACCTGTCGATTCGCTGCCAGTTGCCCCCCGTCATACCACCATTCCGGCACTGACATGAAGCTGGCCACAACCTGCATCAGCTCCTTTCCGATACCGACGGTATTGCCCACAATAGTCAGATCCTTCGCCCCTTGCCTGCTCAGGGCTTCGATAAGGTAGCTCGGTGATCCCCCAGGGGTGCCAAAACCACCAATCAAGATGGTAGCGCCATCAAAAATGTCCTTCACCGCCTCATCGAAGCTAGCAACCACTTTGTTTATGGCCATTTCACCCCTCTCCTTTCGCTATTGTGGTTCTCCCCTCTCATAAAGGCTTAAAATGCTTGATATCCAGCATGCTGCCCTGCCGCTCTGCCTTGAACACAGCCTGAACCCGCAGTCCCACTTTTAACTCCTCAGGATCAACGCCAGCGATGAAGTGGACTATCCCAGTGTCTGCTCCATCAAGCTGGATAATCCCGTAGACAAAGGGAGGCTCTACAGGATGAGTGGGCTCTTTGTAGTTGACCACGGTATAGGTGAGGACAGTCCCCCTGTCGCTGACTTCTACCCACTCGTCCATCCTGCACATGCATTTGGGGCAGATAGACCGTGAAGGCACATAGACCCGATTGCACTCAGGGCATCTCATGCCAAAGATCTTCTTGTTATCTCTGATCTCGATCAGGAACTTACTGGCGACACTGCCAACAAACTGCTTATAGGGGATCTCCAACTTTCCGCGGACTACCAGGGGCTCTTCTTGGAGTGATTGCTCAGTCATTTCTTATCCTCCTCGGTTGCCTGGAAATAAAGAATGTCCATCATCTCGCCCATACGTCCTTCCTCCCTCCATACTGCCTGAACCCTCATCCCCCGGCGTAGTTTCTCCGGATCGGGTGGCTCGATGAAATGGATGAGGGCTCCACCACCGTCAAGCGTAATAACCCCGCGAGCCCAGGGGACCGGCTTCGGTTGACCCGTCGTCGGATCGATATAAGGGTAGTAACACACATCGAAAGCGAACAATGTGCCTTTGTCGCTCAACTCCACCCAATCTCCTGCCTCAACGCCGTGACATTGGCCGCATACTGCTCTGGGCGGGAACATAATCCGGCCGCAACTGGGACACTTGTTACCCCAAAGCTTCTTGTGCTCTTTCATCTCTCTGAGCAGCCTCCCCATGTAGGGGCCGGCGGAGAAATTGCATGGTATGCTCACCAAATAGGGCATCACCAGGTGTTCTGCAGCAGCTTTTTTCGCCATGGTTCCCCCTCCAAAGATTTACTCTGGGCGTTCCTTGCTGAGGAGATGAAGTATCGTCCAAAAAGTGCCTCCAAAAGCGGAGGCCATGGCGGTCTTCACCTCCTTATCGACCTGATGCGCGCCAGCATCCCCCCTGATCTGCAGGGCAGCCTCGGCAACGCGGATGAGAGCAGTCGCCCCAATAGGGTTGGTGGTCACCACACCTCCAGAGGGGTTAACAGGAAATGCCCCATTCCGGTCCGTGACCCCATCCTCGACCATTTTCAGGTACTCTCCCTTTTCAAGAAGTAGGAACCAATCAGCCCACTCCATCTCCATCCACACCATTGGGTCGTACATCTCAAACAGATCGATCTCTTTAACAGGATTGGTGATCCCGTTTCTCTTGTAGAGCTTTCGGGCGCACACCCTCATGCTGCCCCATTCCTCCAGGTCATCCCGCACAAGTATCGTTTCATTCAGCATTGCCTCCATATGAGTGGTAACATGATCCTTCACCCATACCGGCTTGTTCGTGATTTTCTTCGCCTTTTCCTCTGAAGCCACGATCAAGGCGCAGGCACCATTGGACTGAGGACACATATGGAGGAGCCTTATGGGATGTACCAGCATAAAGGAGTTCAGCACGTCCTCACGGGTGACCTTGTTCCTCAAGTGGGCATGGGGGTTTCTGCTGGCGTTTTCCCCATCCCTGACCCTGACCATGGCTGCCACCTCTTCGGCACGCTCACCAAAATCTGCTATCAGCCGAGCCGCGGTCATCCCGCTTAAGGCACCTGTCTGCACCTTCCTGTCCCAGAGGGGGTCTGCCATCGCCGCTATCCCAGTGGTGGTATGTCCTTCCTCTTGCTTCTCCCAGCCGATGGCCATGACCGTGTCGAAGAGCCCGGAGGCCACATGGTTGTAGGCAGCACAGGCTATTGTACCTCCGGTCGTCCCCCCAGTAGTGAGCCTTATCCCCGACTTCAAATAGGCACCATCGCCGTCCGCGTGCCACATGTCAGGCTGGTAAACCCCTTCGAAAAGCTCCATGTTGCCATGGATAATGCAATCGATATC
>QIGA01000008.1 GCA_003229915.1 Chloroflexota bacterium | reverse complement strand
TCAACGCCAAGATAGCTACGCTTCTGGCACAATCCTCAAGTATCCCTATCATTAAATCTTTCGGGGGTATGTGTATATTCAGGGCTACGAAGAGCCATCTGTAATCACCGATCGAATCCCTGGGAGGGTATCCGAAAATTTGACAAAACAAGGGGTAGCCTGGAGCAGATGCTCCAACCCACCCATAATTTTCAGACAGGCTTCTAGTATTGTGGGGCAAGCCGAGAGAAAATGGATGCAACCTCGAATTGAGAGCAAGTAGGATAAGCGAATCTTACGCTGGGGGGGGGATTTAAATGCGCATAGATCACAAGAAGTGCGTTGGGTGCACGAAGTGTGTCGCTGTTTGCTGCGGGGAGGCAATCCTGCAAATCGGCAAAAAATGTGTGGTTGATGAAGACAGATGTGTTGAATGCTATACGTGCTTGAGATCAGGAATCTGTCCGGAGGGCGCCTTTGAGGAGGTGCCTTTGGGATGGCCGAGGATACTTCGGCACACATTTAGCTCAGCTAATGCGTTGCACAAAAGGACGGGAGTAGCGGGCAGAGGTACTGCTGAAATGAAGAACAATGATGTTAGTGGGTGCTACCGTCTCGGTGAAGTTGGGTTTACCGTGGACGTAGGGCGGCCGGGGGTAGGAACCACTTTCGAGGATGTTGAAAAGATCTCAATGGCAGTCGCACAGCTCGGTGTCGACTTTGAACTGGCAAATCCTACAACAGTACTTATGGTTGACCGTGCTATTGGTAAATTCAGAGATGACATAAAGAAGGAACGTGTACTGTCATGCATTCTGGAATTCAAAACTGAAGACACCAAATTGATTTCCGTTGTGAATGCCCTCAAAGGCGTTGCTGGGAACGTCAACACGGTCTTCAGCGTTGGCTGCATTAGTAGGTGTAATCCCGATGGCACAGTACCTATAGAAGCCGTCCTTCGGCAAGCTGGCGTCTTCTATCGACCGAATGGCAAGACGAATGTCGGGCTTGGGAGGCCGCTAGCTGACTGCTGAGGAAGTTGGATATGAGACACACATTTCCTGATATGGAAGATATGAAGCCAGAAGGAGAAGGCCACCGACTCAGTATGGGCCCAACGCTTTCAGGCGAGGTTGTTGATAGGGAATTGGGATTGCTAGGATATATTGTCATAGATTCCACCGTGAACGGGAGGTGCTGCGGCGGTGTAAGGATGGCGCCTGAGGTATCGCTACCCCAGGTTGCTGACCTGGCAAGGACGATGACCTTGAAACTTGGCTATACGCATAGTGCGATCGGTGGAGTCAAGGTAGGCATTATTGGTAATCCCGAAAGTCCACCTGGTGAGAAACAGGCACTATTGACGGCATTTGGCAAGGCGCTAATGCCCTTGTTGAAAGGTAATCGCTGCCTTCTTGGCTCAGACTTGGGGACAACACCTGAGGACATAAGTGTCATTTTGGCAGCAGTTGGAATGAAGGTGCATAAGGGGAGGCAACGTTCGAGAGGGGGATTCTACACAGGTTTAACTGTGTTGGCAGCCGCCGCGGGAGCTGCGCAACATAAGGGACTGGGCCTTGCTGGGTCTAGCTTAGCTATAGAGGGTTTTGGTGATGTCGGCAGCGCTGTTGCGCGCCTCTTTTCTGAGAGTGATGTAAAGGTGGTTGCCATTTCGACGGCCAGAGGTGCGATCTACAATGAGAAAGGGCTGGTTGTGGACAAGCTCATCGAACTCTACAACCAAGTGGGCAGCAGGGTAGTTGAAATGTATAGCGGTGCTCAGCGCATAGAGAGGAGCAAGCTGCTGGAGCTCCAAGTGGACGTGCTTTCGCCTTGCGCTAGCTATCATAGCATCAATCCACAGAATGCGGCCCGTGTGGCAGCGAGGATAATCTGCCCCGGCGCAAACGTACCCACCACCCCTGAGGCCGAGCAGATACTGTTCAGGCGCGGCATAGTGTCCGTCCCGGACTTCATTGCAAACTGTGGAGGCGTTCTGGCAGATATCATGGATGTTGCAGGACAGAATTTCGCGAGGAGCCTCATTGAACGAAAGGTTAGCAACGATGTAGCGCACGTGTTGAAAGAGGCTGAGGGGCGGGGCATGCCCCCCAGGCAATTCGCCGAGTTAATCGCAGAAGAAAGGTTTCTGAATCTGAAAGACTCAGCCGAAGCACGAATAGGGAGACTGCTGGTTGAGGTCTCTCGCTTCGCTTTCGAGAGATATCAAAGCACACCCTTACCTGACTTGCTCATCAAACCCTTTTGCGCATGGTACGCCGGGAGAAGAATGAGGTAACTCTAGAGGGCATCCGAAAATTTGACAAAACAAGGGTAGCCGAGAGCATCTGCTCTCGGCTACCCATAATTCTGAGACAGGCCCTAGCAAAAGTAGAAGCTGCTAAATCCGGGGAAAATGCCCCACCAGTCATCGAGTAGCATGGTCAGGCTGCATTCCATTTCGTTGTGCTCGGACACTTGGAAATCTGCATGGTAGATGTAGCCTTGCCATACCACCTGCGTCGATCCAGAATCCTCAAAGTCAATCGCCATCCTGAGCTTCTGCTGCATGCACTTCTCAACGGCGACATGCGTCTCATCAGTTGCTTCTCCACGAATCACGAACTTACCTATATCATGATCCCAAGTTGCGTAGAGCGCCGACGTAATCTTGAATGTATTTATGATGGGATTGCTTCGCTGCGCTCGCAATGACACCCAAAACCCTCATTTTTAAAGCCAATCGCTATTTCGGGGAACAATGCCACAATTTGGGGGCACTGGCGGCTGTGTCACCACGATCACGTGTCTTTCCGGAACCTGTATCCTATGTTTCTCACGGTTTCGATGAAGGTGTGGGTAGAGTCCTCGATCTTGCTCCTGAGCCTCCTGATATGTACGTCAACCGTCCTGTCCCCGCCATAGTAGTCATGGCCCCAGACCTCGTCGAGCAGGGCATCGCGGGTGAAGACTCTTCCCCGGTTGCTTGCCAGGAACCTGAGCAGCTCATATTCTTTGAAGGTCAGCGTGACCAGCCTGCCATCGACTGTGACCTCGCAGTTGTCCAGATCGATCACCAGGTCGCCGCATTCTATCGCCTCTCCCCTGCCGATGCCATTTGTGCGCCGGAGGGTTCGCTTCACCCGGAGTGCTACTTCGGTCGCATCCCAGGGCTT
This sequence comes from Chloroflexota bacterium, assembly GCA_003229915.1. Classification (GTDB taxonomy): domain Bacteria; phylum Chloroflexota; class Dehalococcoidia; order SZUA-161; family SZUA-161; genus SZUA-161. Next base: position 4,199 of record QIGA01000008.1, on the reverse strand, counting down.
GATGACGAAATCATCTATGGGCGCGGCAGGGTCGATGCTGTCAAGCGTCTCCAGGGAGAGCAGGGCGATGACAGGAGGATGCCCGTGCCGCTCGGTTCTCCGCGCCAGATACTCTGCCCCCGAACAGTTTGGCGAGGCATTCATAGCTACAAGCACCAGGTCCGGCGCTTGCTCGGCCACTTTTTCCGGCGTGGGCTCTCTGCCGGAAGCGACTGAGCAGTTCAGGCCTCTCTCAGCGAGCTCCGCACTCAGCTTCTCCACCTGCTTGTGTTCATCAGCTATTATCGAGACTCTCAGCAAGGCTGGTTATCCTCCGCTGCCGCCTACTCCGGTATTTCCACCTTGGTGAGTACCGCGAGCTTAACTGCGCGCACCTTGCGATAGACCTCTCCGGGCGCGTGGCGCTCGCCATTAACAGTGAGAAGGTCTTGCTCAATGGAGATGCCGAAGAGCTTCTCGTTTTGCTGAAGGTAGGGCAGGATCAGTCTCCAGTCCTCATCCGCGAACTCCGCGAACTCGCCGCCATTGAGCTGTTCTTGCACAATACTGTTGTGGGGATCGCGCACAAAGATAGCTCCTCCTGAGGCCAGAGAGAACAGGTTGGACCCAGGGTACGGAGTCGCTTGCTCACGAACCTTGCCCTGGTCGTCGAACTCGATGCCGTTCAGGATTACGAAACCGCCGCCGTTGTGCGGGTCACCGGCCATGAAGGACTCGGCGAGGAAGTCGAGGCAAGTGCCATTGATGACCACACGGGGTCTGCCCACGGCGTTGATCAGAGGCCTGCCCGCGGCGTTGCCCATTATATAGACCTCGCCTCCCTTAGCGCCGTACATGAAAGCCTGGCCGACATCGCCGTACACCACGAGGCAGCCGCTTTTCATGATCTGGCCCAGTTGGTCTTGTCCGTTGTCGTGGACGTGGATTTCCATGCCGTCAATTCCAGAGGAAAGGTAATCGCCCGAGCTGCCGTAGATGTCTAAACGCACCCCCTCTGTTTGTGGCCCGAACCCACAGCCCTGGAAGCGCTGCCCCTTGAGGCCGTAGACAACAAGCCACCTCCATCCGAGCTCATAGGCCCTGACCGCCATACGCGCGTCGCAGTCATCGCCCTCTGGCGGAAAATCCCGCCCGTGGATCACCAGAATCCTCTCATTACCCTCAGGGGCTCTAAGCGCGTCTCTGGAATTCCAGTCTATTCGTGTGAACCGGCCCGATACCTTTGAGGATATGGGCGGCACCAAGTCAAGGATGTTGTCGATACTGCCACGGACGATCTCCAGGATCGAACTGCGCCTCATCTTGCCGCAGTCGTAGCGCCGGTCATTGAGGAGCGCGAGCAATGCGATGGCGCCCTCCCTTGCATCATCGCTCCTGGCGGCCATATTTTCGATCTCACGGAGCAGCCAGCGGAGTTGGTCGAGGCTCCAGGAAGGGAGCTCGGATACGATGCGGGAGAATGATTCCTCCGCCTTTCCTGCGGCGGTATCCGCATCGACCTGGCTGACAAGTTCCTCAGCGCCGGCCGGGGCCTGTGGCTCTATGGCCAGGTTAATCTGGTATTCACCGGGCGGCGCTGTGATAGCTTTCCCGAACTTGTCTGCGCAGGAGACCGAGCTGGCCCCGTTGTTCTGGATGATGGTGAAGGAGAATGCGCCCCCGTCTGTGTGGCTTCCACCACGTGCGTTCCAGTAGCGGTCGGCGACAGGACGGAAGCGCTGGTCTTCTTGGGAGAGGGAGCGGAGCGTGGCGTCGATAGCCTGCTTCTCCGAGGCGACCAGGCCTATGCTGATATCCCCCTCCTGGAAGGCGAAAACCTGGGGCCGGAGCATCGCAGTGTCCGTAATCCCCAACAGCCGGTAGGTATTGTCATCTGGCTTGCTATGGGCGATGATGAAAAACCAGGGGCCGTCGGGCGAGCCGTGCATGTGCAGAGCGTGGATCAGCCTGTATATGCGCTGCTTCTCTTGCGGGAGCCGGTCGAAGTCAAGCTCGGTGGTGGGGGCTAAGGCCTCTATTACGTACTCTAATGGGTATTTGTAAACCCTGCTCCAGAGGTCGAACAGCAGTGCTGACACTTCGGTGTCGGTCAGGAACTGGGGCGCAATGTTATGCTGCCGCAGGTACTCGGAGACGCTATAGTAATTGGCAAAGTCGCCATTGTGAACCAGGGCCTCGTTCATGCCGATAAAGGGATGCGACCCCGCAGGGTGCCACACGCGCCCCTTGGTGGGATAGCGCTGGTGCGCGATCCAAACCTGTGCCTGGAAGTCCTCGAGCCCGTAGTACTGCACCACGTGCTCGGCATAGCCCACGATCTTGAAGATCATGAGGTTCCTGGCGTGGGAGAGCACGAATGCTCGCTTGTCTCCCAGCGACGCATAGTAGCGCTGGTTAAGCCGGACGCTGTTCTGATAGACGAATTCATCCTCGATATCTCGTGCTGGCATGCTGGAAAGAGCGTTTTCCTCGGCGAATCTCTGGAGCATGTCGTCCTTACCCCGGACGAAGTAACGGACTATGCCCGGGGGCTGGATGGGCAGCCCCAAATCCTTCCAATGGACGACGGGTTCCACCCTGGTCTTGTGATCGATTGTGAAATGGGAACTGACGAAGTTTTCCTCGACCTCGGCCTCGGCAGTAGGGTCGAGAAGAGCGATTTGAAGGATGTAATCGTCACGCAGGGTAGCCTCGTCCACACCGAGCTGCTGGTGGTTCAGGCAGGCACAGGCGATTCCTCCGCCCTTGCCGTTCCCCCGGTTGTGCATCTGAATAGACGGCTCGAAGATGTGCCGGCCTCGGACAGGGACGCTTGCTGCAAACCCAACGACACCGCAGCCGCCCTCCTCGGCCGACTTCTCACGGGGAATGGCGGGCATCCCAGCGGTGAGCCCTCTTCTCGAATTGAGGATGGGTTTGACAAAGCCCGGGTCTGATAGATCTGTGGGTCTCATGTTTATGGCTTTCTAGTCATGCCTTCTTGATTTAGCGCACTCCCGCTAGCTCACCGGAGGTTGACGAAGTTCTCGCGGTGTAGTCTTGGTGGCGTAGCAGGTCTGACCGGCCCACTAGCTCCCTTACACTCTTCATCTCGAAGCGCCAGAGAATCTCCTGGAGCTGGATTGAAAGGGAATGGAAGAGGTTGATCAGACGCTGGGTTGCCCAGTCCACCTCGTAGGTGGTTGACAGTTCGGGATCGGTAGTGGCGATGCCGCGCGGACAGCCACGCCCGCTCTCGCACTTTCCGCAGCGGATACATTCGAGCGCAACCATCTCAGCAGTCGCGATCACAACCCCGTCGGCACCGAGTGCAATGGCCTTGGCGATATCCCAGGCGGTGCGGATACCCCCCGAGGCGATAAGCGTTATCTGATCGCGGATGCCCTCCTGGAGCAGAAACTGATGCACCTTGGGAATGGCGTACTCGATGGGCATGGCGATATTCTTCTTGGCGATGTCTGGCGCCGCGCCAGTACCACCGTAGCTGCCGTCGATGTGAATGATGTGCGCGCCTGCGTAATAGCTGCCCACGGCCACCATGTCTACGTCGGTGGGGCTTGAAACCTTGACGGCTACCAGGGCTTTGGGGCTGATGGCTTTGATCCAGTCTACGTGCTTCTTGTGGTCCTCAACCGAGTAGACCGAGTGGAATGGGAATGGGGAGAAGAGGGCATTGCCCACGACCGACTCCCGTATATTGGCCACCGCTGTAGTCACCTTATCCCCCAGAAGGTGCCCTCCCAGTCCAGGCTTTGCGCCCTGCGCGTACTTGAACTCGACGATCCGGGCCCGCTGGATAGTTTCCTCCCTGACTCCGAACAGGCCGGTAGCTACCTGGGTGATGACGTGGTCCTTATATGGAATTAGTTCGTCCGGGTAGCCGCCCTCGCCGGTGCAGGTGAAGGAGTTAAAAGCCCCATAGGCTTTGGCTCGCGCGACGATGCTGGCAAGGCTTATGGCCCCGAAGCTCATTCCGCCGCCGTATACCGGAAATCCGATCTCGATTCGGGGGCTGTTGTCGTCATCTCTTCGATTCAGGGGTATCGACAGGTCAATATCCTCCGGTTTGAGGGCCTGATCCACGGGCTTCTCAGGGAAGACGAAGTCTATGCGGTCAAACCCACCCCCTGAGGCCCCGACGCGATACTCAAGCCAGTTCTCTGGCGGCCTTCCGGTCTCGGCCTGGATCCAGGTGCTGA